>CAMBJI010000262.1 GCA_945867725.1 Bordetella parapertussis | reverse complement strand
AATAAAAAAGCGCTCCGAGGAGCGCTTTTTTACTTTCAGAATCCTGTCGATTACTTCAGCGACAGAACCCATTTCGCCAGTTCTTTTGCTTCAGCAGCTGATACCTGTGGGTTAGCAGGCATAGGGATCTGACCCCACACACCACTGCCACCCTTCATGATCTTGGTGGCCAGCTTGGCTTCGGCAGACTTGTCGCCCTTGTACTTGGCGGCGACTTCTTTGTAGCCTGGGCCGATCAGCTTGGAATCCACTGCGTGGCAAGCGAGGCAGTTCTTTTCTCTTGCCAGCTGCTCGCTGGCGGATGCTGCACCTGAGACCAATGCGCTCGAAGCGATTACGGCAAGAAGGATACGTTTCATGTCACTCTCCATTGATTTTAATGACCGCAGAATTTTACATCTTTTTGGCAATTCTGCTGTAGGTAAACCCTATCACCGCCCGCAAAATAATGCGGACGGCAATTACATTCGCTCACAAACTTTAATCCGTCACTGCACCACGGCTGGCTGAGGATGCTAATTTGGCAAACTTAGCCAGTACGCCCCGGGTGTATTTTTGCTCAGGCGCTTTCCAGGCTGCACGGCGGCGGGCGATTTCTTCATCGGGCACATTCAATTGAATCAAGAGCTTGTGCGCGTCGATGGTGATGGAGTCACCCTCCTGCACCAAACCGATGGTGCCGCCACTGATCGCCTCAGGCGCCACATGGCCGACCACCATGCCCCAGGTCGCACCCGAGAAACGGCCATCGGTAATCAGACCCACGGACTCGCCCAGACCCTTGCCGATCAGCGCCGAGGTCGGTGACAGCATTTCCGGCATGCCCGGCGCACCGCGTGGTCCCAGATAACGCATCACCACCACGTCGCCCGCCTTGACCTTGTCGGCCAGGATGGCTGCCATCGCCGCTGGCTCATCATCAAACACGCGTGCGGGTCCGGTGATGACGGGATTTTTCAGGCCGCTGATCTTGGCGACGCAGCCTTCGGGAGACAGATTACCCTTAAGGATCGCGAGATGGCCTTCCTTGTAGAGCGCCTTGTCGATGGTGCGAATTACATCCTGATCGGCGCGTGGCACATCAGGCACATTCGCCAGTTCTTCAGCCAGTGTTTTGCCGGTGATGGTGATGCAATCACCGTGCAGCAGACCGGCATTGAGCAGAATCTTCATGACCTGCGGCACACCACCCGCGTCATGCAAATCGGTGGCCACAAACTGTCCCGACGGTTTCAAGTTGCAGATCACGGGCACTTTTTTACGCATACGCTCGAAGTCATCGATGGTCCATTCGACCTCTGCCGAATGGGCGATAGCCAAGTAATGCAGCACCGCATTGGTGGAGCCACCGGTGGCCATGATGACGGCCACGGCATTTTCGATCGACTTGCGGGTAATGATGTCGCGCGGACGTAGGTTGCGCTTTACCGCCTCGACCAACACGCGCGCCGATTCAGCCGCAGAAACAGTTTTCTCGTCATCGGGATTGGCCATGGTCGATGAATACATCAGCGACATGCCCAGTGCTTCGAAGGAGGACGACATGGTGTTCGCCGTGAACATGCCACCGCAGGACCCGGTGGATGGGCAAGCATTGCGCTCCACGCCGATAAAATCTTCTTCCGACATATTGCCGGCGGTGAACTGACCAACGGCTTCAAACGCAGACACAATGGTCAGGTCGGTACCCTTCCATTTGCCCGGCTTGATGGTGCCGCCATAAACGTAAATACCGGGAACATTAGTGCGCGCCAGCGCGATCATCCCGCCCGGCATGTTTTTGTCACAGCCGCCGATCACCACGCAACCATCCATCCACTGACCCTGCACACAGGTTTCGATACTGTCGGCGATGACTTCACGGGAAATCAGCGAGTACTTCATACCCTCAGTGCCCATGGACATACCATCGGAAATGGTCGGGGTACCAAAGACCTGCGGATTAGCGCCCGCTGCCTTGGTCGCCGCAATCGCTGCATCCGCCAACTTCTGCAGACCGGAATTGCAGGGCGTGATCGTCGAATGGCCGTTGGCGATGCCAATCATGGGATTGTCGAAATCCTTCTTTTCGTAGCCCATCGCGTAGTACATGGCGCGGTTCGGGCTGCGGGCTACGCCCTGGGTAATATTTTTGGAACGATCATTGGCTGCCATGCTGTCTCCAGTGCAACGGGTTACGGAAAGTCGACCACGATGCCTTGTGCCAGACCCTGTGTCAAATATATGATTTAGGTGTTATTAATACTTTTTACATATCAGACTAAATGAATGCCGAATTGCGCCAACTGCGCTACTTCGTGGCCGTCGCCGAGGAAATGCACTTTGGCCGCGCCGCGCGTCGTTTGCATATGACACAACCACCGCTGTCCCAGGCCATTCAGGCGCTGGAAGCACAGCTCGGCACCCCGCTGTTTTCCAGGACCCACCGCAGTGTCGCGCTGACCGCCGCCGGCCTGACGCTGCTACCCGAGGTACAGCGCCTGCTACAACAAGTTGCGGGGCTGGCTGCACTCGCGCAAAGCGCGGCTGCCGGCGAATCAGGCCGGCTGTCGATCGCTTTCGTTCCGATGGCGGATTACAGCGTGCTGCCGACGGCACTGCGCGAATTCCGTGCTGCACTGCCCTCGGTGCACCTGGATCTGCAAGAAGCCACCACCGATATCCAGATTGAATTGCTGGCCTCGGGCCGTATCGACATCGGATTTCTCCTGCCACCGCTACCGGAAAAGCTAAAGGCGGAAGTGGACTACCTGCCGCTGACCTCCGAGCCGCTGGTGCTGGCGCTTCCTGAAGGTACGGCCACCACCAAAACCAAAATGTCGCTCAAGCGTTGCGCTGATCTGCCACTGATTATCTTCCCGCGCCGCATGAGCCCCGCCTTTCATGACCAGATTTTGGGGTGTCTTCGCGACGCGGGACTGAGTCCGCGTATTGGACAAGAGGCGATACAAATGCAAACCATCGTTAGCCTGGTTTCGGCCGGCATGGGCTTTGCGCTTGTGCCACAATCCGTCTCGAATATGAAGCGGCAGGGCGTGGAGTACCGAGCAATGCAGGAAATTTCACCTTGGGTTGAAATTGGCCTGGCTTGGCGACGCGATAATGCCTCGCCCGTGTTGTCCGCTTTTCTCGAACTCATGCGAAAGACAAGCTGAATGCTGATTCATCCGATGCCAGATCCGATCGCGATTGCGATCGGCCCCCTTGCAGTGCGCTGGTATGGACTCATGTACCTGACCGCGTTCATTTTTTTCATTGTGCTGGGTCGCATACGCATCCGGCAGCCGCACATCACCGCTCAGGGATGGCGCAATGAGGATGTCGACGACATGCTTTTTTATGGCGTGCTGGGTGTCATCATTGGCGGACGTCTAGGCGAAGTCTTGTTTTATCACCCCATGTATTACCTCGCACGACCGATGGAAATCATCGCCATCTGGCAAGGTGGCATGTCCTTTCACGGCGGTTTTTTAGGGGTACTTGTCGCGATGGCAGTCTGGGCCAGAAAACATGATCGCCCGCTGATGGAGGTGATGGATTTCATTGCACCGCTGGTGCCGCTCGGTTACGCCGCCGGTCGTATCGGCAATTTCATCAATGCCGAACTTCCCGGCCGCGCTGCCGATCCCGCACTACCTTGGGCCATGGTGTGGCCGAATATTGATCCGTTCCCGCTGCCACGCCATCCCTCAC
>CAMBJI010000261.1 GCA_945867725.1 Bordetella parapertussis | reverse complement strand
CCTGAATTTGTCGCGTTGGGCGCTGGAGCATATTCCCTTCATTCGCTACCTGATGGTGGTGTTGATGTTGGGTGGCATTTTCAGCTACGCCAATCTGGGTCAGGATGAAGATCCGCCATTCACGTTTCGGGCGATGGTTATTCGAGCGTACTGGCCCGGGGCGAGCGCTTTGCAAGTGGCCGAACAAGTCACCGACAAGCTTGAAAAGAAGCTTCAGGAGACCCCCTTCATTGACAAAATTCGCAGCTATTCAAAGCCAGGCGAAACGCTGATCATCATCGAACTGCGTGAATCGACGCCACCCAAAGAGGTACCGCAAACCTGGTATCAGGTCAGGAAAAAAATCGGTGACATCCGACCGACGCTACCGTCGGGCGTGCAAGGTCCGTTCTTTAACGATGAGTTTGGCGATACCTACGGATCGATCTTCGCACTCGCGACAGATGGCTTCACCTACGCCGAGGTCAAAGAGTATGCGGATTTTGTTCGGCAACAGTTGTTGGGTGTGCCCTCGGTCGCCAAAGTCGAGTTGTATGGCGTTCAGGATGAAAAGATATTCATCGAATTTTCGACAAAAAAATTCGCGCAGTTGGGCATACCTTTTGACAGTGTGGTGGCGCAAATCAATGCGCAAAACGCGGTGGAGGGCAGTGGCGTTCTAGTTACGGCAACTGATAACTTGCAGGTACGAGTCTCGGGCGCACTGGCCACGGCCAAAGAGCTTGAAAACATGCCCTTACGTGCCAACGGCAATAACTTTCGTCTGGGTGATTTTGCAACCGTAACCCGCGGCTACTCGGACCCACCTCGGGACAAGATGCGCTTCAATGGCAAAGAGGTGATCGGGCTGGGTGTATCGATGGAAAAGGGTGGCGACATTATCGCCTTGGGGCGCAGCCTGGACGAAATGGCCGCTAGGATTCAGGCCAAGCTTCCGGTGGGTGTTGAACTTCAGCGCGTGGCCAACCAGCCCAAGGCTGTAAGCTCATCGGTTAATGAATTTCTTAAAGTCCTGGCTGAGGCTGTGCTGATTGTGCTGGCCGTCAGTCTGATCTCGCTAGGTCTGCACACCAAGCCTTGGCGCATCGATGTCCGGCCTGGTCTGGTGGTGGCGTTGACGATTCCACTGGTACTCGCCGCTACTTTTCTGGCGATGCGAGTGTTCAGTATTGACCTTCACAAGATTTCCTTGGGCGCACTCATTATTGCGCTGGGATTGCTGGTGGATGATGCGATTATCGCAGTAGAGATGATGGTGCGAAAAATGGAGGAGGGTTTGTCGCGGTTTGATGCGGCGACGTTTGCCTATACTTCCACAGCGATGCCTATGCTGACCGGTACATTGATTACAGCGGCCGGCTTCCTGCCGATTGGTTTTGCAAAGTCAGCTGCAGGCGAGTACACCTTCTCGATGTTTTCGGTGAACGCTCTCGCGCTGTTGATCTCGTGGTTTGTCGCGGTGCTTTTTACGCCGTACATTGGTTATCTCCTGCTAAAAGTCAAGCCAGCAGCGAGTGCGGATGGCCATCACGAGCTCTATGACACGCCTTTTTACAAACGTTTGAGAAACGTCGTGGATTGGTGTGTGGATTGGCGCAAGACCACGATTATGTTGACGCTGGCAGGATTTTTTCTCGGTGTGTTTGGGTTCCGGTTCATCGAGCAGCAATTCTTCCCCGACTCGAGCCGCCTTGAACTCATGGTGGAGCTCTGGCTTCCCGAAGGATCTTCGTATCAGGCCACCGAAGCGCAGGCGAAAAAGTTCGAGCGCTTGATGATGCAGCAAGCCGATGTTGAATCAGTGACGAGCTATGTAGGGACGGGCAGCCCACGATTTTATTTGCCGCTGGATCAGATTTTCCCGCAGACGAATGTGTCTCAGATTGTCGTCTTGCCCAAAGATGCCCAAGCCCGAACCGTACTGCGGGACAAAATCATCGCGCTCTTCAAAACAGATTTTCCGGAAGTTCGCGGCCGCGTGAAATTGCTGCCGAATGGGCCGCCCGTACCGTATCCGGTTCAGTTTCGGGTGACGGGTACTGAAGTTCCCAAGGTGCGGGTAATCGCGGATCAGGTCAAGGAGATCATGCGCCGTAATCCGAATGCCATTGGCGTGAACGATAACTGGAATGAAGCTGTGAAGGTGCTGCGCATCGAATTGGATCAGGATAAATTGCGCGCGTTGGGCATCAACTCGCAGGTGGTGATGCGTGCTGCAAATACCATCCTCTCAGGCAGTAACGTGGGTCAGTTCCGTGACGGTGACAAACTAATCGATATCGTAATTCGGCAACCCGTGGATGAGCGGGCCACCGTCACGGCGTTGTCGAGCGCGAGTATCCCGACGGGCAGTGGGCGTGCCGTGCCCTTGTCTCAACTGGCGACACCTCGATTTGTCTGGGAGCCGGGTGTTGTCTGGCGTGAGGGGCGCGAGTGGGCGATTACGGTTCAGTCAGATGTGGTCGACGGCATTCAGGGGCCAACCGTGTCCAGCCAGATCGACCCGCTGCTGGAAGAGTTGCGTGCCAAGCTGCCGCCGGGGTATCAGATCAAACTGGCAGGCGCCATCGCCGACAGTGGCAAGGCGCAGGCATCGATTGCTGCCAATGTGCCGCTGGTGATTTTCATCGTGTTTACTTTGTTGATGCTGCAGTTACACAGCTTTTCGCGGTCGGTACTGGTCTTCCTGACGGGGCCGCTGGGTGTCGCGGGTGCCGCAATGGCGCTGCTGATCCTGCAGCGGCCATTTGGCTTCGTTGCCCAGCTCGGGGTGATTGCACTGTTCGGCATGATTATTCGGAATTCGGTGATTCTGGTCGACCAGATCGAGCAAGATATTTCAGCCGGCATGCCGGTCTGGGACGCGATCGTAGGCTCTGCCGTGCGGCGTTTTAGACCGATTATCTTGACGGCAGCCACGGCCGTACTGGCGATGATACCGCTCTCGCGCTCGGTATTTTGGGGTCCAATGGCCGTCGCTATCATGGGGGGTTTGATCGTCGCCACCGTTCTGACGCTGTTGTTCCTGCCAGCGTTGTACGCGGCGTGGTTCAGGGTGCGGCGACCGGTCTGACGGGCCATGGCCAAACACAGGGGCAAAGGAGGTCGTTTTCCAGTAAAATCCCGGGCTGAAGTCAAACAGCCACCACAATGGCCATGCAGGGCGACCGCTTTTGACATTTGGTCGCCCTTTGCTTTTTTGTAACGAGCGATGAGCACCGCGCTGCGAGGATGGCGAAATTGGTAGACGCACCAGGTTTAGGTCCTGACGCCAGCAATGGTGTGGGGGTTCGAGTCCCCCTCCTCGCACCACCGACTTGATTAACATTTTTGGACGATTCACATGGCAACTGCAGTCGAAACACTGGAAAAACTTGAACGCCGCGTTACGCTTAACGTGCTGATGTCTGACATGGACACGGAAGTGGAAAAACGCCTGAAAGTACGCGCGCGCACCGCTAAGGCACCGGGTTTTCGTCCGGGCAAAGTACCGATGAAGATGGTGTCGGCGCAGTATGGCTCGGTTGTTCAGGGCGAAGTGCTCAATGAGTTGGTGGATCGCGCATTTCGTGAAGTCAGCGCTGAGCACAACCTGCGCGTGGCGGGCTACCCCAGGATCGAGCCCAAAACTGACGGAAATGCCGATGGCGCGATCGCGTTTCAGGCGACCTTCGAGGTGTATCCCGAAGTGAAGATCGGTGATCT
>CAMBJI010000260.1 GCA_945867725.1 Bordetella parapertussis | reverse complement strand
TCGCAATCAGACCCACCTTGAAGTAAACATCATTCGGCATATCGCGCCAGATGGTAAAAGCGACGGCACCCAGCACGCCCAGCGGGACGACCAGCAGCACCGCCAGTGGAATCGCGGTACTTTCATAAAGAGCAGCGAGCACTAAAAATACCGCCAGCAGTGACAAGGCAAACAACAGCGTCGCCGTTGAGCCCGCTGCTTTTTCTTCAAAAGATTGACCGGCCCATTCAAAGCCCACGCCTGCAGGCAGTTGAGACACCAATCGTTCTACCTCGGCCAGCGCGTCGCCTGACGAAGCACCCGGCGCAGCATCGCCTTGCACTTTCATCGCAGGATAGCCATTGAATCGCACCAGCTGCACAGGACCTGTAATCCAGCGGCTTTTCGTGAAAGCCGAGAAAGGCACCATCGAACCCTGAGCATTGCGTGCGTGGAGTTTATCGATATCCTCGGGCATCAGGCGCTTGTTGGGATCGGCCTGCAGAATCACGCGCTGCTGCCGTCCTTGATTCGGAAAGTCATTGACGTAAGTGGTACCAAAGGTGGCGGATAGCGTGGTGTTGATATCAATCAGCGACACGCCTAGTGCATTGGCCTTATCGCGATCGATTTCCAGACGCAATTGCGGTGAATCTTCCATGCCCTCGGGGCGCGCACTCTTGATGACTTTACTTTGCGCCATCATGCCAAGTAACTGATTACGTGCCGCCAGCAGTGCATCGTGACCCAGACCCGCTCTATCCTGCAGCCGCAGAGAGAAACCAGTCGCGTTACCAAGCTCACGAATCGCAGGCGGGTTTACGGTGAAGACAATCGCATCGCGAATCGTCATCATCAGCGACATTGCCTTCTGCGCAATACCGGCCGAGCTGACTTCTGGCGTAGTGCGTTCCTTCCAGTCCTTGAGTGGTACGAACAGCAAACCACCATTCTGACCATTACCCGAGAAGCTATAGCCAATCACCGACACGATGCCGGCGACACCGGGCTCTTTCATAAAGTACTGCTCTGCCTGCTCCATCACCGACAAGGTTCGACCAGTGCTCGCGCCCGGTGGCAGCTGCACGTTTGCCAGCAGATAGCCCTGATCTTCAGCAGGCAAGAACGCGGTTGGCATGCGCGATGCCATCCACACTACGCACGCAATGATGACGCCGTAGATCACCATGTAACGACCGCTGGTGCGAAGCATTTTTTTCACACCGGATTCATAACTTGCGGTCGTGCGGCGGAAGAAGCGGTTGAACAAACCGAAAAATCCCTTGCGTTCATGATGACCGGGCTCGATCGGTTTGAGTACCGTCGCGCACAGTGCCGGTGTGAGTGTGATCGCCATGATCGCGGAGAACACCATCGCCGACACCATCGACATCGAAAACTGTCGGTAGATCGCGCCCACGGAGCCAGTAAAGAAAGCCATTGGGACGAATACTGCAATCAGCACCGCAGTGATACCGATAATGGCACCCGTAATCTGGCTCATCGCTTTGATGGTTGCTTCGCGCGGCGGTAAACCTTCCTCGGCCATAATCCGTTCGACATTCTCCACCACCACAATCGCATCATCCACCAAGATACCAATGGCCAGCACCATGCCGAACATGGTCAGCACATTGATGGAATAACCAAACAGAGACATCGTCGCAAAGGTTCCCATCAATGCAACGGGTACTACGATTGCGGGGATCAGCGTGTAACGCAAGCTTTGCAGGAACAGCAGCATCACCAGGAACACCAGCGCCACAGCTTCGAGCAACGTCTTGATCACTTCTTCGATCGAGATCTTCACGAACAGCGAAGTGTCATAAGGAACCACGTATTCCACGCCGGGCGGGAAGAATTTTTTCAATTCCTTCATCTTCGCGCGTACCAGTTCGGCAGTTTGCAGTGCGTTGGCCGTGGGCGTCAGCTGAATACCAATCGCAGCAATTGGCTTACCGTTCAGGCGCGCAGCAAAGCCATAGGATTGCCCGGCAATCTCCACCTTGCCGATATCGCGAATTCGCACGGTTGCGCCATTGGGCAGCGCCCGCAGCACAACGTTGCCGAATTCTTCAGGCGTGGATAACTGCCCGCTGACGATAATGGAGGTCGCGATGCGCTGCGAACTGGGTGCGGGCAGATCGCCGAGAATACCAGCAGAGAATTGTGCGTTCTGCTGGCGAATTGCGTTGACGACGTCGGTCGGTGTGAGCTTGTAGCCCACCAGCTTGTCAGGATCAACCCACACGCGCATTGCACGTTCGGTACCAAACAGCTGCACCACACCCACACCGGGAATACGCTTGATCTCATTGATCACATTGCGCGCCAGATAATCGCCCAACGCGACCGGTGAAACATCGCCATTGGTGGCGCGCAGATTCACGAACATGAGTAGATTGCTGCGTGCCCGTGTGATGGTCACGCCCTGTTGCACTACTGCCTGCGGCAGACGTGCTTCGATACGCTTGAGACGATTTTGTACATCAACCGCAGCGAGTTCAGGATTAGTACCGTTCTTGAAGGTCACCGAAACTTGCGACTGGCCGTCTGACTGGCTCTGTGATTCGATGTAGAGCATGTTCTCTGCACCGTTCATTTCCTGCTCGATCAGGCTGGTGACGCTCTCATCGACCGTTTGCGCCGAGCCACCTGGATAAACCGCATTGACGATGATGGTAGGCGGTGCAATCTGCGGGTATTGCGAGATAGGCAGATTCGGTATCGCGAGAATGCCGGCCAGCAGAATGAATAGTGCGATCACCCACGCAAAAACGGGACGATCAATGAAAAACTTTGCCATGGCGACGCGTCCTTAGTTTTTATTTGGGTTGCTGCTGTGCGGGCTTGTCATTGCCGCCTGCATCAGGCGGGCTCCAGGGCATGGGTTTGACTATGGCGCCGGGTTTCGCTTTCTGTAGTCCTTCTACGATTACCTGGTCACCGTGATTGAGGCCGCTGCTGATGATCCATTTCGTGCCATAGGCACCGTCGGTTTTCACCGGTCGTGGTGCCACGGTACCGTTACCATCGACAGTCATTACGATAGAGCCATCAGCGGTACGCATGACTGCCTGTTGCGGCACCGTAATCGCACCGGCACGCGTACCCTGTTCCAGACGTACTCGCACATACGTGCCGGGCAGCAGTGCGCGCTGCGGATTAGGGAATTGCGCACGCAAGATGACGGAGCTGGAAGCAGGATCCACCACCGCCTCGGAGAAAAGCAGCTGACCCTGATACTCGTACGGACGTCCGTCTTCCGTGACCAGAGTCAGCTTTGCCCTTGCGCCGCCTTTGCCGGACTGGCTGACGATATCTTTGAGGCGACGCGTTTCAACGCTGGATTGAGTCAGCGTCACATAGATCGGATCGAGTTGCTGGATCACGGCCATGCTGTGCTGATCATTGGCTGTCACCAATGCGCCTTCCGTAATGAGCGCGCGGCCGATACGTCCCGAGATCGGTGCGGTGACGGTGGCATAGGAGAGATTGAGTCGTGCAGTTTCAATGGCAGCGCGTGCAGTGCCTATCGCAGCGGTGGCCGCAGCAACATCCGCAGCGGCCAGTTTCTGTGCACTTTGTAAATCATCGAATTCCTGCTTGCTGATCGCATTGCTGTCCACCAGACCGCGATAGCGATTGAGCTTGGTGTTGGCCTGAGAGAGATTGGCCTCTGCTCGTACCAGTCCGGCGTCGGCTTGCGCGGCTGTGGCTTTGGCGCTATTGAGAGCGGC
>CAMBJI010000259.1 GCA_945867725.1 Bordetella parapertussis | reverse complement strand
TACCTTACTGAACTTGCATCGACCAAAAAATTTACGGGTATTGAAATTGCCCGGGAAATTACCAACGTCATTAATAAAACCTACGGCGATCAGCGATATTTTGACTTTTCCTCGCTAAAGCTCACGGAAGATTCGACCGAAGCCGACATGTTCCGCTTGACTGTCGATAGCGTGTCCAAGCCAATTACGCTCAACGAAGGGCAGTTTGGTATCACGGATTTGTCTAAAGTGACGCTAGAGGACGCGATCTCGGCATTACAGGCCGTCATCGACAAGGAAGTCGAGTTTCCATCGCCAATCACCGTGGGCTATGACCCGGTACGTCAAGCGTTTACCTTCAAGCCGGACGATGAGGTGGATGTCTCGATTCGCTCGTATACGACTTCCCGTAACGAATTGTTTAGCCTGACCGATGTTGAAACTACCATCGATCCTGATACAGGTACTTGGGGCAAGACCGTATTACCCAACGGCAGCCCGATCAGGTTGGCGGATGAACAGCGTTATGGCGTCGAGGTGAAATTCGATGAAACCAAGGGTGAGTTCACCATCAGCTCGGGCACCACCGGTGACACCTCCAGTATCTCGATTGCCAAGGGATCTGCGCTGGCCAATTATTTATTTGGCTTCGTTCAAGGTGAAAAACCAACCGAAATCGATGTGTCTTCGACACCGCTGCGAGGGATTACTTCCACACCTGCCGCATTGAAAGGCAATGCGATTGGTATCAATCTAGATAACAAATTTCGAGTGGACGGCTCCAACAACCAGTTTGTTGTGACGGTAGATAACGTCACTGGTCTGATCACCATGCCGGAAAAAGCCGACTACACGATGGAAGAATTTCGTCAGTCGCTGGAAGATCGTATTAACGCACTGGCAGATAACTTTGGCCGCACAGTCAATGGTCTCAAGCTCAGTATCGTGAGCAACCCAGGTACCAATACGAAGAGCTTTGTCTTCACTACCGGTACCACCGGTGATGACTCCTTCCTGAAGGTGTCAGCCAACAGTATTTGGGGCCTAGACAGCTTGCCCAGTGCGCGTGGTGCGACCAGTCGCTGGATTGAGCCACCACAGGCACAGAACGGCGACGGTTTCCCGCTCTATGTCGATCGTGACGGACTGGAAACCTCTGACCCGGGTACCTTCTCCGAAGATGAAACCCGTGATCTCTGGTCCCCAATCTTCCTGGACAAGGGCGAACTGACCTTTAACACGGCCGGTAATCTCAAATCACCGCTGGAGGCGATTGCGTTCAAATCGACCACGATCGGTGATTCAGGCGCCACCTTGCAATTTGCAATCGATTACGTTTCATCGACACAGTATTCATCGCCTTTCGCTGTGCAAAAGCAAGACCAGAACGGTCGTCCCGAAGGTGACCTGATCGGTGTGGATATTGGTGATGATGGTCTGGTATCGGCATCCTATTCCAATGGTTCCCAGAAATCCCTGGCGAAGATCGTGTTGGTTAACTTTGCCAGCCCGACGGGTTTACGACAGATTGGTGACGCCAGTTACTACGCCACCTCCAAATCGGGTGATGCAAAGTACGGAGAAGCTGGTTCTGCGGGCTTTGGCACGGTTCGTGCTGGTGCACGTGAGCGCGCCAACGTGGATTTGACCAACGAGCTGATTGAACTGATTACGGCTCAGCGTAACTTCCAGGCGAATGCCAAAGCGATTGAAACCAACAATACGCTGACGCAGGCCATTATTAACATCCGTAGTTAATACGGAATCGTAACCGGAGTCTGATATGGACCGTTTAGCCTTTACTGCGATGGCGTCGATCAATGAGCGACGCCTGCTGCGTGAACAGCTCAATAACGAGCTTGCTAACGTGTCGACTGTCGGATTCAAGAAAAGCTTCGAAAGCGCCATGATCGCCGTGAAAGCCAAAGGCGATGGCTTCGATACCCGCATTCAGCCTTTCATCGACAAGGCGAATGCGGTCAATCTGGAATCTGGCGCCATCATGGCCACGGGTAACAAGCTCGATGTGACCTTGCTCGACAAAGCAGTTCTGGGTGTACAAGCCAAAGATGGCACGCTGGCGTTTACTCGCCGCGGTGATCTACATCTGAATAGTCAGGGTGTGTTGGAGAACGGCTCATATCATCCAGTGCTGTCGGAAGATGGTGTGCCCATCACGATTCCACAGGGTTTCGATGTCCAGATCACGCGTGAAGGTGATATCTATGCGCGCGATCCGGCCCAGCCTGCACCCGCAGTACAAATTCTGGTGGGGCGAATGATGCTGCGTGACGCAAGCAACATCGTCTTCCAGCGCCGACCCGACAGTCTCTATACACCGCAACAAGAATTCCGTCGGGACAATGGCAGTTTCCAGAACGGCCCGAATCAACCCATCATCGCGGTTGGCGCACTGGAGAGCAGCAATGTGAACCCAGTCACTGCGATGGTCAAGCTCATCGATTTTTCGCGTTCTTTCGAGACGCAAGTGAGAACGATCAAAGAAGCGAAATCACTCGACGAGTCCGGTGCCAGCATGCTCCGTACGCGCAACTAATGCACTGACAGAATAGAATAAAGAGAGGACATCATGGACGCATCAATGTGGGTAGCCAAGACCGGTCTGGATGCACAACAGACCCGACTCAGCGTTATCTCGAACAACCTGGCCAACGTCAATACCACGGGCTTCAAGCGTGATCGCGCCATGTTCGAAGATTTGCTGTATCAAAACGTACGTCAGGCCGGTGGCCAGACCGCACAGACCACGCAGGCGCCGACTGGCTTGATGATCGGTACAGGTACCCGCATCGTTGCGACAGAAAAAAATCATGCGCAAGGCAACATGATCAACACGCAAAATGCGCTTGATATTGCGGTTGCCGGCGAAGGATTTTTTCAGATCGCCATGCCCGATGGCACGATTGCCTACACCCGCGATGGTTCGTTCAAACTTTCTAACGTGGGACAGCTGGTAACAGCCAGTGGTAATCCACTCGCACCACCTATCATCATTCCGGGCAATGCTTCATCGATCACCGTTGGTGAAGATGGCACCGTGAGTGTCGAGATCTTTGGCGGTGGTGGCGCACAGCAGCTGGGACAGATTCAGGTCGCTCGCTTCGTCAATGCCGCAGGCCTGACCCCGATGGGTGGCAACCTCTACAAACAAACCGTTGCCAGTGGCGCACCTCAGCTGCTCAATCCGGGCACACAGTCTGCCGGCACGCTACGTCAAGGCATGCTGGAAGCGTCTAACGTCAACGTGGTGGAGGAAATGGTCAACATGATCGAAACCCAGCGTGCGTAGGAAATCAAATCTAAAGCCATCTCTGCCGCCGACGGCATGCTGCGCTTCTTGAATAACAACATGTAATGAAAATTCATAAGGCTTCCATGAATAAGCTTACAACCGTCACAGCATTGGCATCTGCCGTACTGCTGACTGCCTGTGCTGGCCCCATGCCGGTTGCGCACTCTCCGCAATTCGCACCGGTGACGCCTTTGCCCGTAGCGGTCAACAAACAGATAACAGGCGCCATCTTTGCAGCGGATAGCACGGATCTGTGGCAAGCCAAGCGTCGCGATTATCGAGTCGGCGACATCATTACCGTCTTGCTCTCGGAGTCAACGCAAGCGGCAAGATCGGTCAACAACGAAACCAGCCGCGAGTCGTCCAACGATACGGTGCCGGCTGGCGTTTCGACGGCGCTGCAAGCCACCGGCATCGCTTTAAATGGTAGCAAGCTGT
>CAMBJI010000258.1 GCA_945867725.1 Bordetella parapertussis | reverse complement strand
TACGATTGAAGCGGGTCGTATTTCCAACCATTTAGTAGCTAAATTCTTCTTCCCAAAGTCATTGGCGGAATTTATCGATCAGTCCATGCGAGAGATAGTCGACAAGCATGCAGCGCTTCCGATGCCGGCTTTGCCTCCGGGTACATCGTACCGCGATGGCTCAAAGCTGTTGAAGCAGATGGTCAGGACAAATGCACGCGAGGAATTCATTCAGAACTTTGGCGATATCCTGAAACGCCTACAGTTGATCACGCTGTTTAATGCGGACTCCACAGGGCGAGAGGAGGTTTGGACCAATTATTTCTACGCTTACCTGGATGTATTGAAGGCGGCGCTACCTTCCCCAAAAACGGAACACTGAATCTAAGCAAGCCTGATTCGGCCGTCATCTCGGTCCCGCCCCGCCTCCACAGGCGTGGGCGTGGCGACCAAATTCCAAACGCTGCCCGCAGGCCAGTTACTTGGCTAACGCCCTTGATTTCTCACCTCCGTGGGCGACACAGGTGCTCACCAATCCCTCCCTGCTAAAAATTTTCATCAGTTCCCCCAAAGCTTTTCAGCGGAAATCCGGTCAAATCGGGACTTTCGCAGGAAGCCTTTCGTTACACTAACGTCTTTTAGGCTGCGGGCTGTGTTGGCACGCGCTTTATCAGGATTTCCCATGAATGCTCCCACTGAAGCGGCTTTTTCTCTCTCTCGTCAGCGCGAGGTGGTTGCCGCCTTGCGCGAGCAGTTGCCCGCACACGCCGTACTGGCCAACGAAGAAGACACGCGTCCCTACGAGTGCGACGGCTTGTCGGCGTATCGCCAGCTGCCGATGATCGTTACTCTGCCCGAGAACGAGGCGCAGGTAGTCGCCGTGCTGAAGGTCTGTCACCGTCTGAATGTGCAGATCGTGCCGCGTGGTGCCGGCACGGGTTTGTCAGGCGGCGCGACGCCGATTGCTGACGGCGTGGTGTTGTCTACCGCGCGCTTGAATCGCATTGTCAAACTTGATCCTCACGCGCGTACGGCTGTGGTGCAACCCGGTGTGCGCAATCTGGCCATTACCGAAGCGGCGACACCGCATGGTCTTTACTATGCCCCTGATCCGTCCTCGCAAATTGCCTGCTCGATCGGTGGCAATGTCGCAGAAAATTCCGGTGGTGTGCATTGTCTGAAATACGGCCTCACGGTCCATAACGTGCTGCGTGTGCGTATGGTGACTATCGAAGGTGATGTTGTTGAGCTCGGTAATGCCGGTCTGGATGCGCCGGGTCTTGATTTGCTGGCGGCGTTCATAGGTTCCGAAGGCATGCTGGGTGTGGCCACTGAAGTCACCGTCAAGCTGGTACCCAAACCTCAGCTGGCGCGCGTGATCATGGCGTCTTTTGATGATGTGGTCAAAGGCGGCAATGCAGTCGCTGATGTGATTGCTGCCGGCATTATCCCCGCCGGTCTGGAAATGATGGACAAGACCAGCTCGCGCATGGTTGAGCCTTTTGTCAAAGCCGGTTACGACACCGACGCCGAAGCGATTCTGCTGTGCGAATCGGATGGCACACCCGAAGAAGTTGAAGAAGAAATCGCGCGCATGACCGAGGTACTCAAGGCATCGGGCGCTACTGCCATTGCCGTATCGCGCGACGAGGCTGAGCGTCTGAAATTCTGGTCGGGTCGCAAGAATGCCTTTCCGGCAGCAGGTCGTATCTCACCAGACTATTACTGCATGGATGGCACGATACCGCGCAAGCATCTCGCGAAGGTTTTGTTGGGCATCGCTGACATGGAAAAAAAATACGAGCTTCGTTGTGCGAATGTGTTTCATGCAGGTGATGGCAATTTGCATCCGCTGATTCTTTTTGATGCCAACACCCCCGGAGAATTTGACCGCGCTGAAAAATTCGGCGCCGAGATTCTGGAATTGTGTGTGGAGGTTGGCGGCACCATCACCGGCGAGCATGGTGTTGGCATTGAAAAAATCAATTCCATGTGCGTGCAGTTTTCGGATGCCGAGCGTGAAGCTTTTTTTGGTGTTAAGCGTGCGTTCGACACCGCTTTTCTGCTCAATCCCGACAAGGCGATTCCCTCCCTGCATCGCTGTGCTGAGTACGGCAAGATGCATGTACGCCACGGCCAGCTGAAGTTCGCTGATTTGCCACGATTCTGATGCGGGCTGAATAAAAAATGGAACAGGTATTAACAAGCTTCAGAGACCGCATTGTCGCGGCAAGCAATTCAGGATCACCTTTGCGGCTGCGTGGCAATGGCACCAAAGACTGGTATGGCCAGCAGCTGGAAGGTGAGGTACTCGATACCACCGCCTACACCGGTATCGTTGATTACGATCCGACCGAACTCGTCATCACCGCGCGCTGCGGCACCAACCTGCGCGAGATTGGCAAGGCACTGTCGGCGCACAATCAGATGCTGGCCTTTGAGCCGATGCGATTTGATGGCCTAGCCACCATCGGCGGCATCGTCGCTGCTGGCTTGTCGGGCCCGCGCCGCATGGCGGTAGGCGCCGTGCGTGATTTTGTATTGGGCGCGGTGATGATGGATGGCCGTGGCGAGGTCTTGTATTTCGGGGGTCAGGTCATGAAAAACGTGGCTGGCTACGATGTGTCTCGCTTGCTTACCGGTTCGCTCGGCACACTGGGTTTGATTCTTGAAGTCTCGGTCAAGGTGTTGCCGAAACCGGTGGCGCAACAGTCATTGCAGTTTTCGATGACGGAAACCGAGGCGCTGCATCAAATCAATGCCTGGGGTGGTCAGCCTTTACCGATCTCTGCCTCGTGCTGGCATCAAGGTCAGTTGAGCGTTCGGTTGTCCGGCGCACGTGCTGCTGTCGATGCGGCCATCACCAAAATGGGTGGTGAAGTATTGGCTGATGCAGATACTTTCTGGGATCAGTTGCGCGAACATCAGATGGCTTTTTTTGCAGAGTCGGCTGAGGGCTTGTGGCGTTTGTCTGTGCCCAGCACGACGCCGGTATTGCAGCTACCGGGTGACACATTGACGGAATGGGGTGGCGCACAGCGCTGGCTTAAAACCTCTGCCGATGCAACGACCATTCGTGCCGCTGCCGAAGCAGCAGGCGGTCATGCGACGCTGTTCCGCGGTGGTGATAAATCCGTCGGCGTGTTTCATCCACTTCAGGCGCCTGTCGCAGGTATTCATCGCCGCTTGAAAGCCAGCTTCGATCCAGCGGGTATTTTTAACCCGCATCGTATGTATCCTGATTTCTGATTACTGTTCATTCAATGCAAACCAATCTCGCAGATTTCATCAAAGACACCCCTGAAGGCCAGGAGGCTGATGCCATTCTGCGCAGCTGTGTGCACTGCGGTTTTTGCACCGCTACTTGTCCTACTTATCAATTGCTGGGTGACGAACTGGACGGGCCGCGCGGCCGCATCTATCTGATCAAGCAAGTCCTTGAAGGCAAAGCGGCCACTGCAAAAACGCAGATGCATCTGGATCGCTGCCTGACTTGCCGTAATTGTGAAAGTACTTGTCCTTCAGGCGTGCAATATGGCCGCTTAGTAGATATTGGTCGAGGTATCGTTGAAAAACAGGTCACGCGCCCGTTGGCGCAGCAGCTGGTGCGCACCGCGTTGAGAGAAATCCTGCCGCGCAAGAGCGTGTTCAACCCGGCGATGAAGATGGGGCAGTTGGTTCGACCTTTGTTGCCCGCAGCACTGAAAAACAAAGTGCCGCAAGCGCGACCCGCAGGTGTCTGGCCATCACGCAGTCA
>CAMBJI010000257.1 GCA_945867725.1 Bordetella parapertussis | reverse complement strand
GGTTGAGGATGATGATGACTGGCCATTTCTTCTGATGGAAAAATCTTTCTCCTATGAAGATGGCGTACCGTTGCGATTGCTCTTCCGACTGACGAAAAGTTTTTCGACTGCTTTTTATCGGAACGTCAAATGTGATTCCCAAAAAATTCTTGCCTGGAATGTAGAAAATCGCTGAAAAAATAAGTAAAGAAAGATTCGAGTGACAGCGAAAAATAAACTAAGTCACATACCCGGCATAGGTGGCCGCCGATCCAACAGATCAGCAATCATCGTTTCATAAGCAGCCGCGATCTCTAGTAAAGCGCCATCCCCTTTAGGCTGGCCAATCAACTGCAAGCCCATGGGCCATCGGCCTGACGCATCAAATCCAGCCGGGACGCTGATCGCTGGCAAACCCGCCATCGTCGCGTAAATCGTGCACTCCATCCATCGATGGTAGGTATCCATCGTGCGACCCGCAATCTGTGTTGGCCATGCCTGCTCGACGGGGAAAGGCCAGACTTGCGTCACAGGTAAAGCCAGCACATCAAAACGCGACAACAACTTCAACATTGCGTTGTAAAACGTACTGCGTGCCTCGCTCGCTATTTCGAATTCGGTGTAGAGCAAACCTTCGGCCTGATCATATTCCCAAAGCGTTTTAGTCTCGAGCAGTTCGCGCGCACGCGGTAACTTGATCAGGCCGCGCACATTGGCCGCCGTCAGCGCGCGCCGCCACACCAGCCACGCTTCCCAGACGGCTTCAGGATCAAAGCCGAGGCCAGATGACAAAGGCTCTACTAGCGCACCTGCCGCTGTCATCCTGCTCAGCCCTTGTTCACACACTTCCAGCACACCGGGTTCGAGCGCCAGATGACCATTCAGACTGCCTAGCCAGCCGATGCGCAATCCTTTGAGTGAAGATGCGTCCGGCCATTGCTCGGGCACTGCATAAGACGAGCCGAGCGACATGGGATCTCGTGGGTCGGCACCTGATTGTGTAGCCAGCAATCGCGCCAGATCGCGCACGTTGCGTGCCATCGGACCTTCAATCGCCAACTGATGCAACCAGAATTCAGCACGTGGCCAGCGTGGCACCAGCCCCTGACTGGGACGCAGGCCAAACACATTGTTCCAGCCTGCCGGATTACGCAGGCTTCCCATGAAATCCGAACCGTCCGCCACAGGCAGCATCTGATGCGCCAGCGCTACCGCCGCCCCGCCACTGCTGCCGCCCGCGCTCACGTTGGCATCCCACGCATTGCGGGTCGTGCCATGAATCTTGTTGAAGGTATGCGAGCCCAGACCCAATTCAGGAATGTTGGTCTTGCCGATGACGATCGCGCCAGCCGCCTTGATACGCTCGGCGATGATCTGGTCGTGTTGTGGCATCACACCCTGCAACAGAGGGCAGCCAAAGTCGCTTGGAAAACCCAGCACACGCGCGGTGTTTTTAATCGCATGCGGTATGCCGTGTAGCCAGCCCATGGAGTCACCGCGCGCTAGCTGCGCGTCACGCGCATCAGCTTGTCGAAGCAAATCATCATCGTCCGCCAGATGGATCAGTGCGTTGTAATGTGGGTTCAAACGATGAATACGAGACAGATAGGCCTGCATCACCTCACGGCACGATAACGTGCGCGCGTGTATCGCAGCCGATAGTGCCTGGGCGCTCAGACCGGTAATCTCATCGGGAATTGATTGCATCAGTATCTACAAGGATAAAGGATTGATCAGAGTCGCTTCTTCAACTCGGAGGGATTCGAAAAACTCTTTCGGAAATAATTGTCCGACTCGGGCGAGTGACGCACACCGGCTTGCCGGATAGCGTCATCATCGACCTTGAGGATCGGTGTGTATTGCGGATGATGATGCTCGATGTAAGGATTGTTGCGCGCCGCGTTATAACAAAACAGCACCGTCCAGCGTCGGTTGGGTGAACGATTCTGGTCCGATCGATGCATCACATTCGCATGAAAAAATAAACCATCACCCGGCGCCATCTCGGCGTATACCAGCTCGAGTTGCTTGAGCATTTCCTCCACACGCCGCGGATCGGCACCCACCTGCTCGCCGGGCAGAATGCCATGGTCGACACGACCGGCATGATGAGAGCCGCGTATCAATTGCAAGCAGCCGTTGTCACGCGTGGTCTTATCCAACGCCACCATCACACTGGCCATGAACGGGTATACGCAGCCATTGTGATACCAGTAGCCATAGTCCTGATGCCATTCCCACGCGCCACCCTCAAGCGGTTCCTTGGCGGTGAGCTTGGAGTGATAGTGATAGACCTCGCCACCCAGCATGTCTTCCATTGTGTCGACCACACGTCGAGAGCGCGCTGCTAAACCGTAGACGCTGTCACCCGGATGATTCCAGGTCGCCATGCGTGTGCTCTTGCCACTGGCGTCATGGCGGTCGTAAAGGCTCGCCTTCAATTGAGGATCGGTTTCGATTGCAGCGCTCAATAGCGCAATTTCATCCGCGTTAAATAACGAGGGTACCAGTACAAAGCCGTCGCGTTCAAACGCGGCCTGCTGTACAGAATCAAAAATGGAAGGCATGTATGTCTCCAACGATCAGGGTCGGTGATTCGCACTGTACTACTGTGCCTGCGAAGCGCCAACAAAATGCCGCCCTCGGTATCAGCTCATTTGCCGCTCATTTGCCACGCATTCGCCTTTGAGAGATCAAGCATTTGTTGGTGACCTTTGATGTTTTCAATTGAATAACGCAAAAGGCATTTCGCTTGCCTGTTGTGTGAGAGTCTGCGATAACGCGCGAAGCCGGCTCCTGTTGTCGCGATACCTCGCGCATCGCGCGATGATCTTGGGTGCCCGGTTTATCCATCAACCACGAGACACCTAAATGAAAATCTTCACCACTGCACTTGCACTTCTGCTGTCGCTGTTCGCACTGCCCGTCACCGGCCATGCGCAATCCACGCAGGTGCGCACCGAGTACCTGATGACGGTCTACCTGCCCACCGAGCGCAAGGCGGTTGATCCCACTCTCACCATCGTCAATATCCTGCCCGGTGGTTGGGTCAAAGGACCCGGCATCAATGGCAAGGTTATCGCGCCCGGCGGCGACTGGATACGCACGCTGCCCTCGGGCGCATTGCGTCAGGAAGCTAAGCTGACGATCGAAACCGATGATGGCGCATTCATTCACATGAGCTATGTCGGTGTCGTCGCCATGAGCAAAGAAGCCGCCGAGGCACTCGGTCGGGGCGAAGTCCTGAACGACAAGAGCGTGCCGTATTTCATCAACACCCCACTGTTCCAGACCTCAGCAGAAAAGTACGGCTGGCTGAACAAGGTGCAAGCAATCGGAAAGATGGTCGAACTCAAACGCACTAGCACCGAGGCTTATGTGAAGTACGACATCTTCATCGCGCGCTGACATGATGCCGGCTCACTGGGGCCGGCGATTTTTATCAGACCGACACGAACCGGAAACGGTTTGCCCATGGCAGATGGTGAACACTGATGGCCCTGGCATCCAAACATGGAGAAGAAATCTTCCGCCAATTGGCTCAAGTCTGACCAACTCCTGCCGACTTAGCGCATTGGTTATTGGATTCGCCAATATTGCCAAAATTTTATCTATTGCAGATTACGGAGCAACGCTCAACGAATCGACGCGGACATGGTCAACACGATGGCAGCTTTGCAGATGCTATCCAGGCGCTGGATTTCCCGCCTGGCAGGATGCCTGCTGCTCGCCGTATTGACGTGCGTGAACATGAACGCTCAGTCAGCGACTTGT
>CAMBJI010000256.1 GCA_945867725.1 Bordetella parapertussis | reverse complement strand
GTGCCGTTGGCCCTGAGATCAGCGTTACATGTGCTCCGGCAGCTTGTGCAGCACGCGCGAGCGCGTAGCCCATTTTTCCCGATGAGAGATTGGTAATGCCGCGCACGGGATCAATAGGTTCAAAGGTGGGGCCGGCGGTGATAAGCACGGGTTTGCCTGACAAGATTTTTGGCTGAAAAAATCCAGTCAGCACCTCGAGCAATTGTTCGGGTTCGAGCATGCGGCCCAGTCCGGTTTCGCCGCAAGCCTGATCGCCGGCGGCGGGCCCCAGCAAGGTAATACCATCGGACTTTAATTGTGTCACGTTGCGTTGCGTAGCTGGCTTGTCCCACATTTCGACATTCATCGCAGGTGCGACCAGCAGTGGTACATCATGAGGTCTTGCAAGGCACAAGGTCGACAGCAAATCATCCGCTGCACCATGCACCAGTTTGCGCATGAAATCAGCCGAGCACGGCGCAATGATGATGGCATCCGCATCACGCGTAAGATCAATGTGCGCCATATTGTTGGCGATGCGGCTGTCCCACTGATCGGTGTAAACCGTATGGCCCGACAAGGCCTGCATTGTTACGGGTGTAATGAAATGTCGGGCTGCTTCGGTCATGACCACTTGGACGCTAGCGCCGGCTTTGACCAGAGCGCGCGCAAATTCAGCAGCCTTGTAGCAGGCAATGCCACCGGTGAGCCCCAGCACAATTTTTTTGCCTGCAAGATTCATAAGTGCCTCTAGCGGTTGACGCGGCGGAATTCATCCAGCACGAACAATATCGCTCCCACTGTAATCGCGCTGTCCGCGACATTGAATGCCGGCCAGTGCCAGCCGCGCACATAAAAGTCGAGAAAATCGATCACATGCCCGTAAGCGACACGATCAATCAGGTTGCCGATGGCACCGCCCAAAATCAGCGCCAGTGACCAACAGAACAAACGCTGATCAGGATTGCGCTTGAGCATCCACAAAATAAACACGGAAGCGATGACAGAAACGCCGGTGAAGAAGTACCGTTGCCATCCCGGCTGATCCGACAAAAAGCTGAAAGCTGCACCTTTGTTGTACACCATGACCAGATTAAAGTAGGTTGTGATCGGTTCGGACTGGCCGTACAGCAGGAGTTTGCTCATCGTGATCTTGGTGACCTGATCCAGCAAGACCACCACCAGCGCAATACCCAACCACAGCATCAGACCTGCATTCTTTTTTGCCATTGATAGCCTTCAGTTGAGGTCAGGCAGCGCGTCGCCGCTCGCCCTGACCAAACAAATTGGATACGCAGCGACCGCACAAACTCGTGTGCTCTGCGTGCTCGCCGACGTCAGCGCGATAATGCCAGCAGCGCTCACATTTTTTGTAAGCTGACGCAGTCACCAGAATTTTTTCTTCAGCATTCGACGCAACGGGAAAGACCTGCGCATCGGAGGTAATCAGAATAAATTTCAGATCGTCACCCAGTTGTTGCAGCAAACTCAGTTTATCGCCGCTGGCATGAATGGCGACCTCGGCTTGTAGTGATGAGCCAATCGCCCCTGAGACGCGCAGTGCTTCGAGTTCTTTTTGCACCGACGTACGAATCTCGCGCAAGCTTGAGTATTTTTCTAACAGCGCATCCGCATCGGCGATCTCGGGCAGCGTGTAAAAAGTTTGGGTGAAAATCGTCTCGTCCGAGGCATCGTAAGTCGCTTTATCAGCAAACACTGACCAGGCTTCTTCCACCGTGAACGACAGCACCGGTGCCATCAGACGCAGCAATGACTGGGTGATATGCCAGATCGCTGTTTGTGCCGAGCGACGCGCACTGGAATCCACGCCGCATGTGTATAGCCGGTCTTTGAGAATGTCCAGATAGAAGCCACCCAGATCTTCAGAGCAGTACATCTGCAGCTTGGCGACGACCGGATGGAACTCGTATTCATCAAAATGCGTACGAATTTCCTGCTGCAATTGCGTCATGCGGGCAATCGCGTGGCGGTCAATTTCGAGTAGCTGATCCATCGCAACCGCATCGCGCTGCGCATTAAAGTCCGAGGTATTTGCCAACAGGAAGCGCAGCGTATTACGAATGCGTCGATAGCTTTCTACTACGCGCTTGAGGATTTCATCCGAGATCGACAGCTCACCCGAATAATCCGTAGCAGCCACCCACAGTCGGAGAATCTCTGCGCCCAGCGTATCGGAAACTTTTTGAGGTGCGACCACATTGCCCTTGGACTTGGACATTTTCTTGCCCTCGCCATCCACCACGAAGCCATGCGTCAGGAGTGCCTTGTAGGGCGCGCAACCATTGAGCATTGCCGAGGTCAGCAGCGATGAGTGAAACCAGCCACGATGCTGATCCGAACCTTCCAGATAGAGATCCGCGGGAAACTGTGATTCGGCAACGTGTGATCCTCGCAGCACGGTTTGGTGAGTGGTACCAGAATCAAACCAGACATCGAGTGTGTCGCGATTTTTTTCGTAGTGCGCCGCATCGGCACCGAGAAATTCATTCAGGTCCAGCGTATGCCAAGCTTCAATGCCGCTTTGCGCGACACGTTGCGCGACTTTTTCAAGGAGGGCTGGTGTATCAGGATGCAGATCGCCGGTTTCCTTGTGTACGAAAAATGCCATGGGCACCCCCCACTGGCGCTGACGTGACAAAGTCCAGTCCGGGCGATTGGCAATCATGCCGTGAAGACGCGCCTTGCCCCAGCCCGGGTAAAAGCGAGTGGCATCCACAGCCGCTAGTGCTGTTTCGCGCAAGGCAGTGCCGCCGTCTTTCGGTGTGCGGTCCATGCTCGCAAACCATTGCGAAGTCGCGCGATAAATGATGGGTGTTTTATGGCGCCAGCAGTGCATGTAGCTGTGATCAAACATCACCAGTTTGAACAAAGTGCCTGCGTTGTCGAGCGTGCTGCAAATCGGTTTCGAAGCTTCCCAAATGGTCATGCCGCCAAACAGCGGCAACGTCGATGCATAACGACCATCGCCCATCACTGGGTTGATGATGGCGTCGTCCTTCATGCCGTGTGCTTTGCAGGACGCATAGTCTTCAACGCCATAGGCCGGTGCGGAGTGCACGATGCCGGTACCGGCATCCTTGGTCACGTAGTCGCCCAGATAGACGGGTGACAGGCGCGCATAGCCGGCATCAGCGGATGACATCGGGTGATGAAAGTTCACACCCGACAAGGCCTCGCCCGTGCAGGTCGCAATCGTTTTGCCTTCCAGGCCGTAGCGCGTGAGGCAGCTTTCCACCAGATCTTCGGCAAGGATGAGCAGTATGGTTTCACCATCGCGCACCGTTTGCACCAGCGCGTAGCTGAACTCAGGATGCATATTGAGCGCCTGATTAGACGGTATCGTCCACGGTGTCGTGGTCCAGATCACCACATAACCTTTTTGCGCAGGTAGCGATGCGAGCCCAAACGCTTTGGCGACTCGTTCGGGTTCGGCGAACGGGAAGCCGACATCAATCGCAGGATCGCGTTTGTCTTGGTATTCCACTTCCGCTTCAGCGAGTGCGGATCCGCAATCGAAACACCAGTTCACGGGCTTGAGTCCGCGGTAGACGAATCCCTTATCGAGAATACTGCCGAGCGCACGGATTTCATCGGCCTCGTTGCGGTAATTCATCGTCAGATAAGGATTATCCCAATCACCTAATACGCCCAGACGAATAAAATCTTTTTTCTGTCGCTCTACCTGTTCTGCAGCGTACGCGCGCGATTTAGCCAACACATCGGCGGTGGGCAGATTTTTCCCATACTGCTTTTCGATTTGAATTTCGATCGGCATGCCATGGCAATCCC
>CAMBJI010000255.1 GCA_945867725.1 Bordetella parapertussis | reverse complement strand
CCGGCGCGATGTCATGCGCATTTCCTCGGGTTTGGCGCTGGCTTTTTCGGCCGGCCTACTCAAGCCCTTGGATGTGTTCGGTCAGCAGACGCCTTGGGGATCCGACTGGAATGGCGCTGTTTATTCCGCAAAAAGTCTCGAGGCTTTTGTCTACGCCATGAATGGCGATACGACGACACCCAACACACCGCGTACCGTCACGCAGCGTGGCAAGGTCCCTGGGCTGAGTCTTGCCAAAGAAAACGACCTGATCATTGAAGCGCCAGAACTGGCTGAAAACGGCACCAACGTTCCCATAACTTTGACGAGCAAAATACCCAACACGGATTTCATTGCGCTCATTGCCGACCATAACCCTAACCCTGTCTGCGTGGGATTCAATGTGATGCCGGGCACCGAGCCCTACTATGCCGTCAGGATCAAAGTGGCAGAAACATCAGCGATCATTGCCGTCGCTCGCTCCGAGGGAAAGTGGTACTACGCGCTCAAAGATATTACGGTCATGCTGGGCGGGTGTCTCGGATGACAGGGGAGAGCAGACGTGGCGGCTGAGCCAATGCGCGTGCGCGCGGTACAAGACGGTGACCTCACCGAAGTCAAGATTTTGATGAAGCATCGAATGCTCAGTCGTCTGAGTTGGAACAGTCTCGGCCAGTTTGTTTTGCCACATTTCATACAAACAGTGCGCGGTTACTGTAATGACAAGCAAGTGCTTCACGTCCATTTCGGTGGCTCGGTCGCGCGCGATCCGTATTTTTCATTTAGATTTCGGGGTGGGAAAAAAGGCGATCGTATTGTGATCAGCTGGATTGATACCGAGGGCGTCACGCGCACCGACGAAACCAGCGTCACCTGATAGGTTCTTGAAGTCGGTAACGCGTGTTGTATTAACACAAACAACCTACGGGTCCGTTGATTAAAATCCGCTTGAACCGTTGCACGCACTGCCGGGATACGAATTTGATGTAACGCTAACTGAAGCGCATAAGTTTGATGTCTACTTGGCAGCACATCCACAATCGGCCTTGCGCGCGCCGTGGTTCATGCTCTAGGTCGGTTTCAACATCGGCTTTGTGGGCACCTAGGCGCGCCGCCTTGTTGTGTTCGGTGGTAATGACGGTTGCGAAGTTACTGAAAAATGACGCGCCGCACAAAAGCGCTCGCGAAACTGGACTCAGTTGTACTACACCCGCCTGGCCAGCATTGAGAGTCGAACTGGGACTTGAGAAAATGACCCAATAGCCGGATGTTTTGTCAAGACTTAAATTGGGAAAAAATCTCAAACAATGCTCAAAAATTCAGAAAATTTTTCGCGGCTCAGCAAGGCGTGTCTTATTGCGGCAGAGCAGCGAGTCAGTTTCTTGATTTTGCGAAATAACGGTGTTATATAGACACAGGCGCATAGTTCCTCACCAGAAATCGCCAAGATTTTTGGCCCGAGGTGACCAATGCGAGAGTAAAAAGTAGTTTGCTGAAAAGGCCGGATACATGGTTGGTAGGCAAGCAAAAAAATAAAACGAGGCATTTCCATCATGCCGGTTTGTAGAAAACTAATGAGAAATCATTGGCTCAACTTGCAGTGAAACCAAGAAAGAGGAGAGTTAAACATGGCAATCAGTTTTAATCTGAACGGCTCGACGGTATCCGTCCAAGCCGAGCCGGACACCCCGCTCCTGTGGGTTATCCGCGATGAAGTCGGTCTGACCGGCACCAAGTTCGGATGTGGCGCAGCGCTTTGCGGCGCATGCACTGTGCATCTGGATGGCGTTGCAATCCGTTCATGCCAGACCCCAGTGTCCAGCGTATCTGGCAAAAAAGTGTCGACCGTTGAGTCTCTCTCTGCAGACAACTCACACCCACTGCAAAAAGCCTGGGTCAAGCATCAGGTGCCACAGTGCGGCTATTGCCAATCTGGTCAGTTGATGAGCGCGTCTGCACTGCTCGCCAAAAACAAGAACCCAAGCGATGCTGACATCGACAATGCGATGAGCGGTAACCTGTGCCGTTGCGGCACTTACAACCGCATCCGCGCTGCAATCAAAGATGCTGCCGCTGAAATGCGCGCTTAAGGTAGAGGAGATAATACAAATGACAACTACACGCCGTGAATTTCTAAAGTCGGGTGCGCTCGCTTCGGGCGTCGCCGTACTCAGCATGTATGTGCCGGGTTTCGGTGGCCAGGAAGCACAGGCTGCAGGCTCGATGCATACGCCTAACGTCTGGGTCCACATTGCCGACGACAACACCGTCACACTGATCTCCCACATGTCCGAAATGGGCCAGGGCGTTCACACTGCGCTGCCAGCACTGATCGCTGAAGAGCTCAATGTGGACATCAACAAAGTCAAAGTTACAACGGCTCCAGCAAATCCAGCCTACGTTAACGGCCTTCTGGGCGCACAGATCACCGGTGGCTCCACCTCGATCCGTGACGCATGGGAAAAGCTGCGTATCGGTGGCGCGCAAGTGCGCACCATGCTGGTCCAGGCTGCTGCCAACAAGTGGGGCGTTGATGCGTCTTCACTGACCGCCGAAAACGGTGTTGTGTCCGGTGGCGGCAAGTCGGCAACTTACGGCGAACTGGCCGGTGCTGCTGCATCGATCCCTGTACCAAAAGAAGTCAAGCTCAAGGATGCTTCCGAGTTCCGTTTGGTCGGCAAAGCCGTTCCACGTCTGGATTTGGCTGCAAAGCTCAACGGCACTGCCGAATTCGGTATCGATGCCAAGGTTCCTGGCATGGTGTACGCCACGGTCGAGATGGCACCTGCGATTGGCGGCAAAGTGAAGAGCTTCGACGCTTCCAAAGCCAAGAGCATGCCTGGCGTAATCGACGTCGTGAAAATCGCTGACGGTTACGGCGAAGGCACCGAAGGTCTGGCCGTGGTTGCTGACTCGCACTGGCACGCTCTGAAGGCGCGTAAAGCACTCAAAGTTGAGTGGGATGGTGGCAAGAACGCCAACCTGTCGACCGCAGATATGTGGAAGACCACGATGGCGGCTGAGAAGACCGTGGCTCCGATCAAGATTCGTCCAGATGTGGGTGACGCCAGTGGCGCCATCGCTGGCGCGAAGAAGGTCGTCAAAGCCATGTATCAGACACCAATCGTTGCTCACCAGCCGCTCGAGCCAATGAACATGATTGCTGATGTCAAAGGCGACAAGTGCGAACTGACCGGTCCTACACAGTTCCAGCAGGGCGCGCAGGGTATGGTTGCCGGTATGCTGGGCGTGCCACCCGAGAACGTCTCTGTTCGCACCACCTACCTCGGTGGTGGTTTCGGTCGTCGCGTCTGCGTGGATTACGCAGTCCAGGCTGCTGCAATTTCCAAGGCTGTTGGCCGTCCGGTCCGCATGCTGTGGACTCGTGAAGACGACATGAAGCACGATTTCTATCGTCCTCTCGGTATCCAGCGTATGGAAGCTGGCCTCGGTGCTGATGGCAAGCCTGTCGGCATCAAGTTCCAGCTGTCATCGCAGTCGATCACTCAGGTTCTGTTCGGTCTGCCAAAGAACACGCTCGATCCATTCATGGTCGAGGCTGCAGTGGCGCCTTACGCGATTCCAAGCACATCGCATGATCTGATCATCCACGACACCGGCATCCGTGTCGGTTACCTGCGCGCTGTGTCGCACACCATGAACTGCTTCGCCAACGAATGCTTCATGGATGAGCTGGCACATGCTGCAGGCAAGGATCCGGTCGAGTATCGCCTGTCGTTGCTCGAAAATGAGCCACGCTTTGCGAATGTTCTGAAGATCGCTGCAGAAAAAGCAGGCTGGGGCAAGAAGATGG
>CAMBJI010000254.1 GCA_945867725.1 Bordetella parapertussis | reverse complement strand
CCATCAGCACCACGCGCTGGGATATACGGTCTGTCACCATGGAGACGTAGAGCTCTTTTTTAATATCTGCGCCTTCCTCAACCAACAGCCGCCGCACTTTCTGTCCCTCATGACCGGTCTGATGCGTAACCAGTTGCATGCCCATGATCTGATTCGCATACTCGCGCACCTGATACATTGATTTCGCAACCTTTACGCCACCGCCTTTACCGCGGCCACCGGCGTGAATCTGTGCCTTCACAACCCAAACTGGACCGCCGAGAGTCTCTGCAGCCTTGATGGCTTCATCAACACTCATGCACGGAATACCGCGTGGCACAGTGACACCGAATTTTTTCAGTATTTCTTTTCCCTGATACTCATGGATTTTCATGCGGACTTCCCCCTAACGCACATTTGTTTTGAATAAATCTTTTTGAAATTTTCAGCACTCGGCTGAAGGCTTGATAACCCAACGCGGGTAATATTTTGCGACTGCCGGCCCGTCGCGTCGCAACGCGTGGCAGCGGTCCAGCTGGAACGGTGGCTGAGCGTTTTCATCGTCATTTTCGCCATCACGGGTGGGCAGCACATCACCGGCAAAGGCCTGTATCGCGGCAGTCGGTAAGACGCTACTCAATTCAGTCAGATGAGTGCAGCCTTGTATACCGGCCAGCCGCTCACGCAAGTTATGGCGGAAGCTCTGGATGAGGTTCAGGCCAATCAGCTTTTTATAGGCATCAGAAAAAGTGTCGCAATACCCAGGATAAGGCACCGAATCAGACACGGCCTCCGCGTCAACAATATTGAGTTGAGTATCGATGGTGATTCTGAGCCAAAGATCGTGAATTGGCTCATTAGGTGCGCGCTGGCCAGAGGCGAGCTCAACAATCCGGGGCTTGGTATCAGTGATACGCGCGTCGATATCCCAAAGACCATCATCACGCTCGAAAGCCTGAGCCACGATGCTGCGAGTGTGACGCGGCGCACGTGCGGTTTTGGAAGCGGGTAAGGGCATGGTACAGAGGCGCTCGGTGAACCGGGGCGGCTGGCGCTCGATTGTCAGTTGTGCAGCCTGTCGCAGCTTCTACGACTGGTGCCGCTTAGGCGGCGCTGCAAAGCTGCCGAAGTGTAGCACAGGCATGCATGAATTCCGCCCGAAAACAAGCACCATGGCAATGATTACGGGTTCAACGCATCATGCGATTGTGTCGCATATTTCTATTCGGCATCACGTTGTTTTGCACGTCTCATCACCGCACTGATCGCCGCAGAAGAAAACCCACGCTGCTGTAAAAATCGCATCTGTTTGGCCGCTTCTGCCGCTGATTCGGCACGCTTGCCAAACTTTCTTTCCCAGACTTCCCAAGCTCGCTGATCTTCGTCAAGAATCAATGTGCGTTTCAGACTGGAGACGGTGCCTTCATCTAGGCCATGGCTTTGCAGTTCGGACAAGATGCGGGAGCTGCCATAGCGAGCGACGCGACGATTGACCAGGGATTCTGCGAAACGGGATTCTGAGAGAAACTTTGAGGCTTCCAGCCAATCAAGCACGGCAGGAATATCGTCTGATTCTTCGGCGTGGCGGGCCAGTTTTCTAGCCAACTCCTGCCGACTGTGCTCGCGCGCTGCGAGGTATCGCAACGCGCGAGCTTTCAGACTGGGTTTAGGGCGCGGCATGTGCAACGAGCGCTGTCTTTGTGGGGCGCAGCGCTACCGGCAACCCGACGAAACAGACGCTTACTCGCCTTCCTTCGTATCAGCGAGCGCTTTGGCTGCCTTGCGGGCAGCCGCAGGAGAAAGCTCAGCTGGTGCATCTGATTTGGCCGCTGCTGACGCGTCAGCATCAACTTTGGATGCCTTGATTTTCGTTGAGGTAGACAGTGCGGGTAACTGCGGAACACCGAGATGCTCCCGAACCTTGTTTTCGATTTCATGCGAGAGTTCTGGACGCTCTTTCAGATACTGACGTGCATTGTCCTTGCCTTGGCCAATACGTTCGCCGTTATAGCTGTACCAGGCGCCGGATTTTTCCACGATTTTTGCCTCAGAACCAATATCGAGGATTTCACCTTCGCGTGATGTGCCTTCTCCATACAGAATATCGAAATGTGCTTCCCGGAATGGCGGAGCCACTTTGTTCTTGACGACCTTAACGCGCGTCTCATTGCCAATGACTTCATCACCGGATTTGATGGAGCCGGTACGACGGATATCCATACGCACTGAAGCATAAAACTTCAGCGCATTACCACCGGTGGTAGTTTCAGGGTTGCCGAACATGACACCGATCTTCATACGAATCTGGTTGATGAAAATGACCATCGTATTAGTGCGATTGATGGAACCGGTCAGCTTGCGCAAGGCCTGTGACATCAGTCGGGCCTGCAAGCCGGGCAGTGAATCGCCCATATCGCCTTCGATTTCAGCACGGGGCGTCAGCGCAGCTACCGAGTCGATGACGACCAGATCTACCGCGCCTGAGCGCACCAGTGCTTCGGTGATTTCCAGCGCCTGCTCGCCGGTATCCGGCTGTGAAATCAGCAGGTCATTGAGGTTGACGCCCAGTTTCTGCGCATAAGTGGTATCCAGCGCGTGCTCGGCATCAATGAACGCGCAGGTTCCGCCCAGTTTTTGCATTTCAGCGATGACTTGCAGTGTCAGTGTGGTCTTGCCCGAAGATTCAGGGCCGTAGATTTCCACCACACGGCCACGCGGCAGGCCACCGACACCCAGCGCTACGTCCAGACCCAGCGAACCGGTGGAGACAACCTGAACTTCTTCCGTGACCGAGCCATCAAGGCGCATCACTGAGCCCTTGCCGAACTGTTTCTCGATTTGCGCGAGGGCTGCGCCAAGTGCCTTGGCCTTATCAGCGTTTGTGGCTTTTCTGTCGTCCATGAATACTCTCTCAGTTCGGTGAATAGGTTTGCCCGTTGCGTTGGCTGGTTCGCCATATGCGCCAGACAGTACTGTATAAAAAAACAGTGGCTTAGGCAAGCCCAATTTAAACTCAATTAATTATTAAAACGAAAACTTTATCGAAACAAGCTTGCTGATGCTTTGTTGATGGCAACACCCAAAGCCAATAGACTTGTAACAAAATACCGGCCAAATGCCGGCCAGCGATCTGGTCGCGCAGACCGCGAGCCCTCACTACATAAAGAAAAACGCATGCGTATCCTACTCGCCGAAGATGACAGTGTGCTTGCTGATGGCCTGACACGCTCGTTGCGCCAGTCCGGCTATGTGACGGATTGCGTCAACACCGGACAGGCGGCCGACAATGCGCTATCAACCCAAGATTTCGACTTGCTGATTCTCGATCTGGATTTGCCGGTGATGTCCGGGCTTGAAGTGTTGCGACGCCTGCGTACCCGCGAATCCCGAGTCCCCGTGCTGATCCTGACCGCTGCAGACTCTGTGGAACAGCGGGTCAAAGGTCTGGATTTGGGCGCAGATGACTATATGGCCAAGCCTTTTGCGCTGTCCGAGCTAGAGGCTCGGGTACGAGCGCTGACGCGGCGTGGGGCCGGTGGCGGTCCGACAGTCATCCGGCATGGCCCGCTGGGTTTTGATCAGGTGGGCCGAATCGCCTATATGAACGACCACATGATTGATCTCTCCGCGCGCGAACTGGGATTGCTGGAGGTGCTGCTCAAGCGCAGCGGGCGACTGGTCTCGAAGGACCAACTAGTCGACCATCTGTGCGAATGGGGCGAGGAAGTCAGCAACAACGCCATCGAAGTCTATGTGCATCGCCTGCGGAAAAAAATCGAAAGCGGAGGTATCCGTATCGCGACGGTACGAGGTCTTGGT
>CAMBJI010000253.1 GCA_945867725.1 Bordetella parapertussis | reverse complement strand
AACAACAGACACTAATGATCCCGACCAACCACCTGAGCCAGCACCTGAAAATGTGCTGGCGATTGCGCCCCCCTCCCGAAAACTGAGCATTGCGGAAGAAATCGATGCGCTGACTGACCCAAGTTTCATGACCTCGCTTGCGCGCGGCTTGGCCGTCATAAAAGCTTTCAGCGATCAGCGTCGCGCGATGACCATCGCACAACTCAGCCACAAAACCGGCATTCCACGAGCAGCCGTTCGACGTTGTCTCTACACACTGAAACAGCTCGGCTATGCTGACTCGGAGGCCAATAATTTTTTCCTGAAGCCTAAAATTTTGACCCTCGGGTATTCTTATCTTTCATCAACACCACTGACCATCTCGGCTCAACCAGCACTCAATGAAATCAGTCGCGAACTTAATGAATCCTGCTCGTTGGGCGTCCTCGAGGAAAATGAAATCATTTATATTTCTCGTTCACAAAGCTCTCGCGTGATGTCCGTCGCATTAAATGCAGGCAGCCGAATACCAGCCTACTGCTCTTCCATGGGGCGCGTACTGCTCTCCACGTTTTCGGAAGACGAACTCTCCGACTACTTTTCAAAGGTTCGTATGGTCGCCTTTACCGATCGTACCGTCACTGAGGAAAGTCAATTACGCGACATATTGAATGACGTACGGCAGCGTGGTTACGCCGTCGTGGAAGAAGAACTGGAAATAGGTCTGCGATCCATCGCCGTCCCTGTACGTGGCGCCTCGGGAATACCCGTCGCTGCAATCTGCATCGGTGCTCAGGTGGGCCGTGCAGATCGAACACAACTCGAGCAGGGCTTTCTACCCCTCTTGCTGAATACAGCCAGCGAATTATCCGTCTTGCTTCCCTAGGTAAGATCCATTTTTCAGGCCGGACGGGTTCGCGCACGGAATGCTATCGGTGCACTTCCCGTCTGACGCTTGAAGAAACGTGTGAAATAAGCGGGGTCTGAAAAACCAAGCGCATCCGACACATCCTTGACAGGCATTGAGGTGTAAATCAAGTAACGTTTTGCCTCGAGTCCCATACGCGCATGAATCAGGGCCAGCGCAGAATGACCGGTCAACTGGCGACACAAGGCATTCAGATGTGCTGCACTGATGCCCAAACTAATTGCGTAAAACTCCAAAGGATGTTGCTGCGCATAATTCGCTTCAATCAATTGCGAAAATTTAGCCAGATGTTCACGCCCCCGCGCTGAAGGCAATTCATCCTCCTGCGCTGGCAACAGCCTGGATAACCAGACCAGCAGCGATACCAGTTGCGCCTCGATCAGCAGATCACGATGCGCATCGCGATTTGCATACGCTTTATGAATGGCATGAAAAGCCGTCTCAATCTGCTTTCGATCGGCGCCGGGCTTGAGCGTACAAACCACGGGAGTCTTCATCGCATGCAATGCTGGTCCCAGATCCGGTTGCAGACGCTGAAAAAATGCATACGCCAGTGTGATGACCTCGCCATCGGCATCCGGAGAAAACTGGAAACCATGTACGCAGTGCTGAGGCAGCAGCAACACCTGCCCGCCCGACAAATCCGCAAGACGGCCATCGAGCTCGACGCTGGCCTTGCCCCGTGCCAGCCATAGCATCTGGAACAGACCATGGTGCCGGTGCGGCTGAATCTCCCAATTGTGCAAGCGACTGCGCGAGGCGATGGACTCGCAGTGCACCAGATCAGGCGCGAGTTCGGGCGCCTTCTCTCCATACAGATGGTAGACAGGTACGAGAGGAATCGATGTCTTTTTGCCAGCCATTAAAAATCTGCGATTTGCTAAAAATCCTCGGAATGTACAAGTATTGCATGGGAAAGTCTATTCCATTGCCATACGACAAGGCCGATCATGACAGTCCAATAGGTCAGCGCCATTTGCGCTGCTGGAGACAAATTCATGAAAACTCAGGTCGCCATCATCGGTGCCGGACCGTCAGGCCTCCTTCTGGGTCGTCTGCTCGAATTACAAGGCATCGATAACATCATCATCGAAGCCAAGTCGCCCGATTACGTACTCTCGCGTATACGCGCCGGCGTTCTGGAACAAGGTACGCAAAATCTGCTGCGCGAAGCCAAAGTAGGCGAGCGCATGGACCGCGAAGGTCAGGTGCACGATGGCTTTGCACTGTCCTTCCAAGGCCGGGTTGAACGCATCGACCTCAAGGCGCTCACCGGCGGCAAAACGGTGATGGTCTATGGCCAGACCGAAGTCACCAAGGATCTGATGGCGGCACGTGAAGCTTCTGGCAACGTCAGCATCTACGAAGCCGATGAGGTGGCGCTTCATGATTTTTATGGCGACAAGCCCTCGGTGACCTACACGAAAAACGGACAAGTTCACACCATCGAATGCGAGTACATCGCGGGCTGTGACGGCTTTCATGGTGTCGCGCGCAAGTCAGTGCCAGGCGATGCCATACGCCTGTTCGAGCGCGTTTACCCTTTCGGCTGGCTGGGCATTCTGTCGCGAACACCGCCTGTTGCACATGAGCTGATTTATGCCAACCATGAACGCGGCTTTGCCTTGTGCAGCATGCGCTCTGCGTCGCTATCACGGTACTACGTGCAATGCGACCTGAAAGACACGTCCGACGAATGGTCGGATGAACGCTTCTGGGATGAACTGCGAGCGCGGCTGCCCGCAGAAACCGCCAGCAATCTGGTGACCGGCCCCTCCATTGAAAAGAGCATCGCCCCCCTGCGCAGCTTTGTGGCCGAGCCCATGCAGTTCGGCCGCCTGTTTCTGGTCGGTGATGCCGCTCATATTGTGCCGCCGACCGGCGCAAAAGGTCTCAACCTCGCTGCCAGCGATGTCTACACGCTGTATCACATCCTGACTCATCGCTATCGACAGGGCCGACTAGATCTGATTCAGAAGTATTCAGAAATCTGCCTGCGTCGCATATGGAAGGCGGAACGCTTCTCTTGGTGGATGACATCGATACTGCACAAATTTTCGGATGACCCATTTAACCAGCGCATTCAGGAAGCTGAACTTGACTACTACACCAGTTCGCTCGCTGGCCAAACCACGATCGCGGAAAACTATGTTGGACTGCCCTATGAACCCATAGCGTGATCGGGATTGAGATTGGGTAGACGCTGACTACGCCACTTGGTGCGACGGGTCATCGCCACTACGCAATGTGGGTACTACTAAAATCAAGCGCTTGGGGCCATTTCAACGTCTCTAGGTTGTAGGACCTTATTTAATCATCGCTTTCTTGGCTATCCGCATACAAATCGGTTAAATTCATTACCAAACAATTAACGAGACCTGCAATGAGCCAGCCCATGACCCATCAGCTTGGGATCACCTTGTACGGCATACCCTCGCGACAAATTGGTCCAGACAGTGGCACCCACACTGTGCGGCCGGTCACTTGCTCCGATCAACACGACTGATTTAGGAGAAAAAAGATAGTCCAGGTTGCGCAGGCTCATGGGGTGATGATAGTGATATTGATGAAATTCGAGGGGCTGATTAATTGACTTGAATCAAAACTTTCGAAGTCGCAGCGGTGGTAACGCTATCTGGTACTGGACGCTGTTGGTGATAACTCTTAGAGTTGAAATAAGTTATTCGATCTCGGTAAAACGCAAAGATGTGATCTGTGTTGATCATACAAAGCTTGGGTGATCGGATTGCTTGTTCTGTCGGATTGCTTGGGTTATCGGATTGCTTGTGCTGTCGGACTTTTAGCTTGGGAAATGTATTTATGTCCGTTATTCCTTAAGTCATCGGATACACAACGAAAGACGCTGGATCCCGGCCTGCGCCGGGATGACGT
>CAMBJI010000252.1 GCA_945867725.1 Bordetella parapertussis | reverse complement strand
ACACTACCGCACTGCCACACTCCCACAGCCATGATTCCTTTTTTCAGCAGCGAACAGATTCAACAGGCGCTGCCCTGCACAACGCTGATAGCCGCCATGCGCGAGGCATTTCGCGATGCCGCACAGGCACCGCGCCGTCACGTGCATCCTTTGTCGGACACTGGATCATCGACCTTGTTGCTGATGCCTGTATGGCAAGCTAATGCGCATCTCGGCGTCAAGCTGGTGACGGTGGTGCCCGAAAATCAGGCGCGTCAACTGCCCACTGTGCAGGCGCTGTTTATTTTGCTCGACACCGCGACAGGTACGCCGCTGGCACTGATGGATGGCGAGGAACTCACTTTGCGCCGTACGGCGGCCGCATCTTCGCTGGCCTCAACCTACTTGTCTCGACCTGAGAGTGAGCACCTGCTTATCGTTGGGACCGGACAATTGGCACCTTATATGGCAGTGGCGCACTGCGCAGTGCGAGATATACGTCGTGTCACGGTCTGGGGACGCGATCGGCATAAGGCGCAACTCACTATCGAAAAAATTCAGGCACTGGGATTGCCGGCCTCAGTGGAGATCGATTTTATAGAAGATCTCGATGCCGCCTCCAAGGCCGCTGACCTGATCAGCTGCGCCACCACCAGCCGGCAGGCATTACTGCAATTGGCGTCGGTAAGGCCGGGCACGCATATCGATCTGGTGGGTGGCTTTAAACCAGATATGCGTGAAGCCGATGACGGGCTGATGTCTACCGCGCGACTGTTTGTCGATACCTTTGATGGCGCACTGGCCGAGGCCGGCGATTTGGTGCAGCCCATGCAAGCTGGGCTGATCACGCGCGCATCGGTGCTTGCCGAACTGGCGGACTTGGTCAGTGGTCGTCATGCCGGACGCAGCAATGCACAAGACATCACGCTGTTCAAATCCGTGGGTACGGCCATCGAAGATTTGTGTGCGGCCGATCTCGTGTGGCAGCACTTCAAAGCCTAGTCGTTGCAGCTGGCGGCTTAGTTCCTACAACGCGTGGGGGCAGTGCAGTAAGCTGGTGTCGATAGGGAAACCAAAGACACTGGATCCCGGCGTTCGCCGGGAGCGAGTGGGGAATTCGGATCGCATGCGATCCGCCCACGTAGCAGTCATGACATGCAGGTGATGACGGTAGGAATTTTATGGTCGCCTTAAAAACTACCGTCATCCGAGCCTAGGGTGAGGCAGAAAATTAGCACCCCATTTGATATACCTACCAAAGCAGTTTGATTTGATATACCTACCAAAGCAGTTTGACTTGCAAGTCAACCCCTGAGCGCAACTACTCCGAGGTAGATCTAATGTATTTCATTGTGTATCAAATGACTTTGAAAATGAAAAATACGAGACTACTTATCAATACCCTTCCGGTCTAATCGGCGGGCTTCAAATTGTCCGGCAAAGGAATCCATTCCGTCTCTTCCGGCACGGGTGCAAAGCGCTGTGCTATCCAGTCACGCTTGGCCTGCTCAATGCGCTCTTCACTGCTGGAGACAAAATTCCAGACCAGATGTCGTGGCCCGTCCATAGGCTCACCGCCGAGCAGCATGACGGTCGCCCCTGAGCTGCCTGCGGTGACAGTGAGCGGATGATGCGGCTTCAGTACCAATAACTGGCCGGCGCCGAAGCTGCCGTCGCTGCCCAAATCAAGATCGCCGCTCACAATATAGATAGCCTGTTCTTCGTACTCGGCCGGTATGAGCTGACTCGCGCCGGCGGACAAACGCAGTTGCGCATAAAAAAGCGGCGAGCGGGTGGGCAGCGGCGAGTGCAAACCGAGAAAACTGCCCGCGATCATGATCAGCTGGGCGCCCTCACCTTCGGCCACCGGCAATTCATCGGCTTTGAGGTGCGTGAAGTCGGGTTCGCATTCTTCATCGGCCTCTGGCAGCGCTACCCAGCATTGCAGACCATACAGTGACGAGAGCGAACTGCGCTGGTTGTGATCGCTGCGCTCGGAATGCACAATGCCTCGTCCTGCAGTCATCCAGTTCACTTCTCCGGGCCTTATAGCCTGAACGATCCCCAGACTGTCGCGATGCAGGATTTCACCTTCGAGCAGCCAGGTCACTGTGGCCAGACCGATGTGCGGATGCGGGCGCACATCCAAGCCGATGCCGGGCTTCAGGATATTGGGCCCCATCTGATCCAGAAAAACGAAGGGCCCCACCATGCGCCGACCCGGAGCGGGCAAGGCACGGCGAACCTCGAAGCCATCGCCGAGATCGCGGGTGCGGGGAATGATCAATGTTTCTATGGTGCTCATTAACATCATCCTTTTGGGTTTTCCGGGGCTTTCCGGGGTGTTCGGGGATTTTACGGCGGCTTTCGTGATCACTGAAGCAGGCGCGTTATCTATTTGGTGCTACGCGTGCAGCCAAGCGTGCATTCGCGCTTGCCGTCTGCTGAAGTGCGTCTTATCAGCGGCTTTTTGATCGAGCCTCATGGGCTCGCGAGTTCTGATAGTGACTGAGAAATGTCAATTGATTAATTTAATGAACCCGGCGGACAGAAGTTTTCTTTAATGGTTCTTGAAAAAGCGCTGACCCGTCCTTATACTTGGCACTCGCTGATGGAGAGTGCTAACAATGCTGCCATCAAGATTTTCCAGAAAGTAGGTTCCGGGGGTCAGCCACTGGTTGATGCTCGGGTCTTCTTCAACATAACCCGTTGTTTTTAAGGAGTATTTATGAGTCTTCGTCCTTTGCATGACCGCGTCATTGTCGAGCGTCTCGAACAGGAAACCAAAACTGCCTCGGGCATCGTCTTGCCGGAAGCCGCTGCAGAGAAGCCCGATCAGGGCAAAGTCCTTGCGATTGGCAACGGCAAAATCCTGGAAGACGGGAAAGTCCGTCCGCTGGATGTGAAAGTCGGCGACAAAGTCCTGTTTGGCAAATATTCAGGTCAGGCCGTGAAAATCGACGGCAAGGAAGTTCTCGTCATGCGCGAAGACGACATCATGGCCATCGTGCAGTAAAGACGTCGGGCCACACCACTTTTATGCACCCGGTACCTACCCGGGTTCGAATCTGAAATATCTGAAGGAGTAACAACATGGCAGCTAAAGACGTAGTTTTCGGCGACCTTGCCCGAGCCAAGATGGTCGAAGGCGTCAACATTCTGGCCAACGCAGTTAAGGTCACACTGGGCCCCAAAGGTCGTAACGTGGTGCTCGAGCGCTCATTCGGCTCGCCTACCGTGACCAAGGACGGTGTATCGGTTGCGAAAGAAATCGAACTCAAAGACAAGCTCATGAACATGGGCGCGCAGATGGTCAAGGAAGTTGCTTCCCGCACATCAGACAACGCCGGTGACGGCACCACCACCGCAACCGTTCTGGCGCAGGCGATTGTTCGCGAAGGCATGAAGTATGTCGCCGCTGGCATGAACCCGATGGACTTGAAGCGCGGCATCGACAAAGCAGTCGCTGCTACTGTTGAAGAACTGAAGAAAATTTCCAAGCCTTGTAATGGCACCAAAGAAATCGCTCAGGTTGGCGCAATCTCCGCTAACTCCGATCAGTCGATCGGCGACCGTATCGCTGAAGCGATGGAAAAAGTCGGCAAAGAAGGCGTGATCACCGTTGAAGACGGCAAGTCACTGAATGACGAACTCGATATCGTCGAAGGTATGCAGTTTGATCGCGGCTACCTGTCGCCTTACTTCATCAACAATCCAGACAAGCAAGTCGTTCTGCTCGAAAACCCCTTCATTCTGTTGTGCGACAAGAAGATCTCGAATATTCGTGATCTGCTGCCCGTACTGGAGCAAGTTGCTAAGGCCGGCC
>CAMBJI010000251.1 GCA_945867725.1 Bordetella parapertussis | reverse complement strand
ATGAAGCCTTTCGCAATTTCGAAAAAACGGGGCCAAAATAAAAAAAGCCTGCCGCAATGGGCAGGCTTTTGTGAGGCAGAGACGCAGTCTTTTTACTTGCCGCGCAATCCGTCAAACACTTCAGCAAATCCTGGCTGATTGTGATGGCTGATCACGCTACGCGCAGCTTCGATCACCAGCGGCACGGGATGGCCACGCAGGGTATTAACGATCATTTCATTGATGACTTTGAAGACTTGGCCATCTTCATCAATGATCTGACCAAGACGGCTGGCCAGCGGATCAAAGACACCGTACGCCACGAACACCCCAAGGAAGGTACCGACCAGCGCCGAACCAATCAGGGCACCCAGTACTGGCGGTGGCTGGTCAATCGCGCCCATGGTTTTCACCACGCCTAGCACGCAAGCCACAATACCCAGCGCTGGCAGCGCGCCGGCGATGGAAGCGAGTGTGCCTTGATACTTCAGTTCGTCATGGTGGTGCGTCTTGATCGCGCTCTTCATCACATCATCGACGGCATCCGCATCAAGGTTACCCTGAGCGATAACCACCAGTCGCAAGGTGTCGCAGATCATGTGAACGATGGCGTGATCTTTGGCGAGCTTAGGATATTCGCCGAAGATGGCTGATGAATCCGGATTTTCGACGTGGCCTTCGAGCGCCACAGCGCCCTCTTTTTTCATCACGTTGAGCAACTTGCCGACCATCAGAATCAGATCAAGATAGTCTGATCCTTTGTAGGTCGGCCCCTTGATGCATTTGACCATCCCGCCGATGGCGCCCTTGAAAATGCCGATACTGTTACCGATCAACTGCGCGCCAATGGCCGAGCCCACGATAATGAAGCCCTCGATGGGAGCGGCCTTAATGATCGGCGCCATTTTGCCGCCCGCCATGATGTAGCCACCAAACACGCAGCCAAACACGACAGCCAATCCCACGAAAAAAAACATATGCCTCTCCTTTTTCCTGCAAAGCGGCGCCTGAATGGCGCATCCACAGCCTATCGCCGTTTATATCGACACATCCCCGGATAACTCAAGGGAGAATCTTGACGCTACTATTGCAGTAGCGAAACAAACCTGAGAATAACATCACACTCGCCCCAAAATTGGATTTGTTAAATTTTTTGAAATTGTTTTTTTCAGAACAAGCACCAGACCCCCACACACTCGCCCGTAATCTGCTGGACTGCCAGGTCAATCAAGCCCCCAATTGCCATGGCCGGGACGCCCAGATAGAGCAAAATCAGGCACCAACCGGCTAGGGTGATGCGGGGCTTATCGATATCGTGCCCGAGTATGGGCTGGAACTTCTCGCGGGTGAACAATCGCTTTATCATGCGGTGCCTTTTTGATCGCTGATTATATCGACCACTTGCAAAATCTTACGCATGCACATTCTCTGGAACCAGATTGATTACCTGCAGTGGGACCAGGCGCACGTGGCGCTGGGTGGCGCCCTGCAGCAAGACTGGGCCTACGGGACAAGTCTGAAGGCGCTAGGCGTCGAATGCCACCGCGCCGAAGTCATCCTCAATGGCGAGACCGTCGCGCTGGCGCAATTCATCTGCCGTCGTTATGGTTTTTTGGTCGGCATCGCACTGTGCACGCGCGGACCACTTTGGCTCAAACCGGTCAGCGCCGACGACCAGGCGCGCATTTATCGCGAGCTTAAACGCAGTCTGCCAATGAGCCGCCCACGGTTTGCCTTGTTTTCTCCGGATGCCATCGATCCTGGCGATCCCAGTCTGAAAAAGCTTACCCGGGTCATGACGGGCTATTCGACCGTGCTAATCGATTTGACCCAGACATCCGAGCAATTGCGCGCAGCAATGGAGGGGCGCTGGCGCAACCGATTGGTGGCTGCTGAACGCTCGGGTCTGAATATTATTCAAACCGGTGCCAATCCTGCCCAGTATGGGTGGCTATTAGAAGAAGAACAAACTCAACGCAAGAGCAAAAGCTTTTACGGTCTGCCGCTGGAATTTGTAGAGCGTTACATCAATGCGCGTGCACAGACCACGAAAACCACCCTCATCCTGCACGCGGAACTCAATCAAGAGCGTGTGGCTGCGATGCTGTTTCTGATTCACGGCAGTGCCGCGACTTATCACGTGGGTTGGTCCAATGAGGTAGGTCGAAATACCAATGCGCATAATCTGCTGTTGTGGCGGGCATTCGAAGCGCTACGTGAACGCGGCGTGCGCACTCTGGATATGGGTGGCATCAATACCCGTCAGCTTGCCGGTATCTCACGCTTCAAAATCGGTGCTGGCGGCCGGGTCGTGACTTATGCGGGCACGTTTGTCTGACCGTCACTGGCTTACATCGCAGTGACCTTATATTTTTTGTAGTGACGTCGCACTGTTCTCAGTGATCCAGTACTTTTTCCAGAAACTCTTGTGCTCGCGGTGTGCGTTGTGAAGCGTCCCCAAAAAATTCTTCACTGGTGCAATCCTCAACTATGCGACCGCGGTCCATGAACAGCACCCGATTGGCCACACGGCGCGCAAATCCCATCTCATGCGTCACGCAAAGCATGGTCATACCCTCCTCTGCCAGTTGGATCATTACCTCAAGCACCTCGCCCACCATTTCGGGGTCCAGTGCTGACGTTGGCTCATCAAATAGCATCACCACCGGATCCATCGCCAGTGCTCGCGCGATGGCCACCCGCTGCTGCTGACCGCCGGAGAGTGCCGCTGGGTACTTGTCTCTGTGTTCCGACAGACCAACCCTCGCCAACAGTGCCTCAGCACGCACGACGGCATCCTGCTCGCTGCGGCCTTTGACATGTACCTGAGCGAGCGTGAGATTGTCGAGTACGCTCAGGTGAGGAAAGAGTTCGAAATGCTGGAATACCATGCCCACGCGTGAACGCAAGGCACGCAAGTCGCTACGACTGTCATGCACGGGTACGCCATCGACCTGAATTTCACCGCTGTTGATGCCTTCCAATCCATTGATCGTTTTGATGAGCGTGGATTTACCGGAACCCGAGGGGCCGCAGATGACAACAACTTCACCACGCGCCACCGTGGTTGAGCAATCACTTAGCACCGCAAAGCTGCCATAGGATTTGCACACGTTTTTCAGACGGATGATGGTGGTATCAGTTGTCATGGATAGTCATCACAGAGAGTCAGCGTTGAAATGAGATGCGCTGCTGAAAATATCGCACCAGACTCGACAGCGCAAAGCAGATCGCAAAATACGTCACTGCCGCTGCCACATAAGCTTCGACCGGACGTCCGAAATTTTTTCCTGCCACTTCAAAACCCTTGAGCAAATCATAGGCGCCAATCGCATAGACCAGTGAAGTGTCCTGAAAAAGAATGATGACCTGCGTGAGCAATACAGGCGTCATGTTACGAAAAGCCTGCGGCAAAATGATGAAGCGCAGGTTCTGCCAGGTATCTAATCCAAGCGCGCTACCTGCCTGCATTTGCGCTCTGGGTATGCCCTGAATACCAGAGCGCATGATCTCGCAAAAAAATGCCGCTTCGAAGGCAATAAAAGTCACCACGGCTGACAACTCGGCGCCGGTACTGCGGCCTAAAATAAATGGTACGAGCACAAAGAACCACAGCAGCACCATGACCAGCGGCACAGAACGCATCACATTGACATACATCGCAGCGGGCAATGACAGCAGGCGATTGCCTGAAAGCCGCATCAAGGCCAATAGCGTACCAAGCACAATACCGCCTACCGTCGCAATGACGGTGAGCTGCAATGAAAACAGCAATCCGCGCAGCAGATAATCCTGCAGCATTTGGCTAGTGAAAAATGAAAAGTCAAAGCTCATCAGCGTGCTCCGACCATGCCG
>CAMBJI010000250.1 GCA_945867725.1 Bordetella parapertussis | reverse complement strand
AATTTCTAAAATCAAAGCTGATCGCGTTATAAGCTGGCAAATAGCAGATGTTGACGTATCCAAAGTTACTGGTACTGATGATGTTAAAGCAGAAAACGGGGATTCAAAAAAAATCATTTCGGTAGTGCATAAAAATCATCCTAATGCTGATCAACTTCGTTCTGCATATAAATCTGCTTTATCGGGTGCCGTCGGCCAAGTAGTTATCAGTCCCATTGTTGATTTGCCCGTCGATCAGATTCAAAGTAGGCAGCCTGAGTATGCGATGGGTAACCGCTTCTACGACGTGTGTTCTGATGAAAGCATCCGGATTCTTCTGGAGGAAATTGATCTGGCTATCCTAGCTCATGGAGATATTAAATCCGTGACAATTGCGAGGAATGGTGCCCCTGATGAGAGATTTCTGCCTCGGGTTGTGGGACAGCGTGCAGTTTTAGATGAAAAGAAAAGACTGGCTGTTGAAAATCAGAGTAAAAATTTGACACAGATGCCTGATAGTCTGAAGCTAATCAAGGGTGAGATGGAGGAGCGGTTGCAAGTAAAGATGCCTGAACTTAAGGATGTTAATTTGGAGAAAACCTCATTGCCAGGCGTGAGTACATGTTGGGCCCAACCGGAGATGCTTGGCGCTGATGTGGCATTTTTGGATTTTTCGTCAATTGAGCGCGGCGCAGCAGAACTGAATAAATCAGGACTGAAACAATTGCAGCGAGTCTGGAATCTTTCGCGTGATACACGTTTTGTCACCAATCGAGAAGTTGAAGGCATTTTGACAAAAACAAAAAATCAATGGAATATTGAAGCGTTCGAGCTTCCGGCCTGTGAATTGCCTGCCAATCAAGTCTTTGCAATGCAAAGCGGTCCAAGTAAAACTACAGCGTCTGATAAAGAGAAAGATTTTTTCATAAATCATCTGAAAAATCTTAAGGGACGAGTTGTGATTGAGGTCCGTTCGAAAAGTACAATGAGAGCCGGTTTGTTGGAAGCTTTGGAAGAGTTAAGCAAGCGTCCTCAGGGATTGGGATTCGATTGCGTACTTGCTTTTAGGAACCATGAAGATTTATGGGATTTGCCTGCGTCTTTTGTTGACCCTAAAAAATAGACTACCTCCGGCATATGAGTTGCGCAGTCAAAGCGAGATTCCTGTATTTGGGCGGCGACCCATAGTGTCGTTGGTGGACTCAGTATTTGCAAGGACTTACCGTGCTTCAGGCTGCATCAGTTTGAGGCAGTCACTATTACATCACTAAGCATCTCCAGCATCAAATCAATCTCTTCCAGAGTGATATTCAACGCCGGCATAAATCGCAGCAAATCCGGCCGGGGTGAATTCAACAGCAGCCCCTGTGGTTCAAGATCGCGCGCTATCTCGACAATCTTGCCGCCCATCGGCGAGCCCAGCTTCAGCGCGCGTAGCAGTCCTTCGCCGCGCTCTCCCTCAAGACCATGTTTTTCGCTCAGTTTGAGCAAGCCTTCGCGCAGATAAGCGCCCTTATCCAGCACCGACTGAAGAAAACCGGGTTTCAGCAATTCTTCCAGTACCGCGACACCGACCGCAGTCATCAGCGGATTGCCGTTATAGGTACCGCCCTGATCGCCGGGCTCGAACACGGCGCAGGCTTCGGTGCATAGCAAAGCAGCCAACGGCACGCCACCGCCGATACCTTTACCCAGCGTCATGATGTCGGGTTCGATGTCAGAGAGCTGATACGCAAACAATTTACCGGTACGGCCCATGCCGGCCTGTACTTCGTCAACGATCAGCAATATGCCGTGCTTGCGCGTGAGTGCGCGCAGGCCTTGCATGAATTCTCTCGATGCCGGAATCACGCCGCCTTCGCCCTGTACGGGTTCCAGCATGACGCCTACTGTCTTGTCGGTGATCAGAGCTTCAACACTGGCAAGATCATCCAACTCAGCCTTGGGAAAGCCCGGCACTTGTGGTGCGAACATCGTGTCCCAGCCTGCTTTGCCTGAGGCAGACATCGTCGCCAGCGTACGGCCATGAAAACTGTGATTGAAGGTGATGATTTCGTAGCGGTTGTCGCCGGCAGCATTTTTGTTCAGCTTGCCCCACTTACGTGCCAGCTTGATCGCACCTTCGTTGGCTTCAGCGCCGCTGTTGGCGAAGAACACTTTGTCGAAACATGAATGCTGGGTGAGCAACGTGGCCAGATGTAACGACGGCTCGTTATAAAACGCCGGCGAGGGATTGATGACTTTCTTTGCTTGCGTAACCAGCGCATCCTGAATGCACTGTGGCGAGTGCCCCAGACAGTTCACCGCCCAGCCCTGCAGCCAATCAAGATAGCGCTTACCGTGATGATCCGTCAGCCACATACCCTGACCTTCGGTGAAGACCAGCGGTGGGCGGTTGGTGATGTAGAGCAGTGCGTCGGTGTTGTACTGGTCTACGTGCAGGTCGACGGGTTTATTCATGATTTAAGCGGTGGCCAAATCGGCTTCAGAGGTAAATGAGTCGGCGAAGAAGGCATCTTCCGGTAACTTGCATTGGGCAACAAAGTCACGTTGCGCGGCATCGACCATCACAGGTGCGCCGCAGGCATAGACCTGATGTCCTGATAGATCAGCAAAGTCAGCCATGACGGCCTGATGTACAAAGCCGGTTCGGCCTGTCCAGGCGTCTTCCGGCAGTCCGTCGGAGATCACGGGGACGTAGCGGAAATTCGGCAGATCGGCGGCCCAGCTCTCACAGAGGGCGTTCATATACAGATCGCTCGGGCGGCGGCCACCCCAGTACAGCGTAATGGGTCGTTCCGACTTCAGATGCGCCCAGTGCTCGACGATGGCCTTGATCGGTGCAAAGCCAGTGCCCGAAGCCAGCAGCACGATAGGCTTGTCAGAATCTTCGCGCAGGAAGAAAGTACCCATCGGGCCTTCGAAACGCAGAATATCGCGCTCTTTCATCGCGCCGAACACATGATCAGTGAACAAGCCGCCCGGCATATGACGGATATGCAGCGTGAGTAATTCATCCGCATGCGGTGCATTGGCCATGCTATAGCTGCGGCGTTTGCCGTCCTTGAGCATGAACTCCACATACTGCCCGGCTTTGTATTGCATGCGATCCGTTGCTGGGAGTTGCAACGACATGATCATCACATCGTCAGTCGCGCGCTCAAGCTTGGCCACGCGCACCGGGACTTTCTTGATCGGGAAATCACCGACGCCCAGCACTTCGCGCGCTTCGATAGCCACATCCGATTGCGGCACAGCGCAGCAGAACAACGTCTGTCCGGTGGTCTGTTCAGCGCTCGACAACGCGCGCTCTTGATGCGAACCGAGCGCTACCTCGCCGGAGAGCAGTTTGCCTTTGCAGCTGCCGCAGGCGCCGTTCTTGCAACCATAGGGCAGCCCAACGCCGGCGCGAATGGCAGCCGCCAGAATAGACTCGCCGGCATCACAAGAGAACTGCCGACCACTGGGAGAAACGCTAACCTGAAACGTCATACAATCTCGCAAATGAAAAATAACGGTTTGAAGATTTTGGGCAAACCACGCCTGCTAATCATTGGATGCGGTGATGTCGGCATGCGTCTGTTGCCTTTACTGCGCGCGCGCTTTCATATCTTTGCAGTGACCAGTCAACCGGCACGCTGTGCTGAACTACGCGCTGCCGGTGCGACGCCTGTTGTCGCCAATCTGGATCAGCGCGACAGTCTGTACCGTCTTAAGGGGCTGGCCGACACCATCGTGCATCTGGCGCCGCCACCTTCAGAGGGAAAACAAGACCGCCGCACCCGCAATCTGGCCGCCATTTTACCCCGACATGGCACGGTCGTTTATATCAGCACGACCGGCGTTTACGGGGATTGCGGTGGTGC
>CAMBJI010000249.1 GCA_945867725.1 Bordetella parapertussis | reverse complement strand
TGGACTTACGATCTCAAAGGTGAACTGATTGGCGCGCCGCATTTTGGCGAAACACCTTGTTTGAATTTATCGACCACACCACTGCAGCAGTGGAACGGCCTGCTGTTTGAAAATAATGGCATCGATATCGCGGCACTGATGAAAAATCTGTCAGTGACGAAAGATCTTAATTTTGACGGTTATATGCTCGATCACGTTGAAGTCCATGAATGCGACTACAACTGGAAAACCTTCATCGAGGTGTATCTCGAGGATTATCACGTCGAGGCTTTCCATCCAGGCCTGGGTAATTTTGTGAGCTGTAATGACCTGCGCTGGGAATTCGGCGAGGGTTACAGCGTGCAAACCGTGGGTGTGAATGCCGCACTGGCCAAGTCAGGCTCGCCGGTATACCGCCGCTGGCAAGAAGAAGTGCTGCGTTTCCGTAACGGTGAAGCACCGCCCTATGGCGCGATCTGGCTGACGCTCTATCCGAACATCATGATCGAGTGGTATCCGCATGTGCTGGTGGTATCCACGCTCTGGCCCAAAGGCTCGCAGAAAACCACCAACGTCGTGGAGTTTTACTATCCCGAAGAAATCGTGCTGTTCGAAAGAGATTTCATTGCCGCTGAACGTGCCGCCTACATGGAAACCTGTGCCGAAGATGATGAAATCGCCTTGCGCATGGATGCAGGCCGCCGCATTCTGGTTGATCGCGGTGTCAACGAAGTCGGTCCTTATCAGTCACCGATGGAAGACGGCATGCAGCATTTCCACGAGTGGTATCGCAGCCAGATAGCACTGCAACCGAGTTGATAACCGACGCAACCATCGACGCATTGATCCGACCCGTGATCGCTGCAAACGGTACGTTGATATCCCTTTCCTGAACCGGGAGCATCCGCATGCAATCGCTGTGGATGCTCTTCGCCAGCTTTGTATTCGCCATCATGGGCGTGTGCGTGAAGCTGGCATCGGCAACCTCATCCACCTCTGAAATCGTCATGTGCCGCGGGCTGGTTGGCATGCTGCTGATCGCTGGCTTCGCTCGCATACAGCAAGTGTCCTTGCGCACCACCCTGCCCTGGCATCATGCATGGCGCGGACTGGTCGGCGTGACTGCACTCTGGCTGTGGTTCTTTGCGATCGGTCAGCTGCCACTGGCCACCGCGATGACGCTCAATTACATGGCACCAATCTGGATTGCAGCGATCGTGTTCACGCTGGGCTGGTGGCACAAACAACGCCGCTTTGAATGGGGATTGGCCGCAGCGATCGTCACCAGCTTCGCCGGCGTCGCGCTGCTGCTCAAGCCCACGATACATGCTGAGCAATGGCTGGGCGGTTTGCTCGCGCTGATATCGGGGTTTCTCTCTGCACTGGCTTATATTCAGGTAAAAAAACTCGGTCAACTGGGTGAGCCAGAATATCGGGTGGTGTTTTATTTTTCTGTCAGTGGCGTCATCGCCGGTCTGCTGAGCGGACTGGCCGACAGCTATCTGCGCACCGGCGAGTTTCACATTTTGCATACGCTCAGCGGTACTGATTTTCTGCTGCTCGGATCTATCGGTCTGACGGCGACGATTGCGCAGATGGCGATGACACGCGCCTACCGGCTGGGTGCGATGCTGGTGACAGCGAACCTGCAATACACGGGTATTGTTTTTTCCAGCATCTGGGGCATCGTGATCTGGGGAGATCATCTGTCGTTATCCGGCTGGCTGGGTATCGTGATCATTCTGGCCAGTGGCGTTGCAGCCACCTTTTATAATGCGCGCAGCAGCATCAAGACTGCAGACACCTGATCTGATCCATCACCACGGAGAACCGAATGTCGTACACCACACTGATCTCAGTGACTGAACTTCAACAGCATCTGGATGATCCTGCATTCGTACTACTTGATTGTCGCGGTGAGCTGACCGATCCGCACGCGGGCGCGGCAGCGTTCGCTGTCGGACATCTGCCGGGTGCACAGCATGCTGATCCGGATGTGCATCTGTCAGATAAATCACGGGCTAAAGATGGCTCTTTTCGTGGCCGGCATCCGCTGCCATCGCCCGAAAATTTTATTCAAACGTTACGTCACTGGGGTGTACATCCACACTCACAAGTCATTGTCTATGACGGGCATGGTGGCATGTTTGCTTCGCGTGTTTGGTGGATGCTGCGCTGGGTGGGACACGCTCACGTTGCACTGCTCGATGGCGGATTGCCGGCATGGCAAGCAGCAGGTGGCGCCGTAACGACAGCGGTTACGGCCAAAGCACCGGGCAGCATTACGCTACAGACATCGCTGGTAAGCACGGTATCGGCTGAGGATGTTCTGGCCAACCTCGACACAAAACAATCCATCGTGCTGGACGCACGCGCCAATGATCGCTTTCGTGGAGAGAATGAAACGATAGACCCGGTCGCCGGACACATACCGGGCGCGCGAAGCCGCGTGTTCAAAGATAATTTGCAATCTGATGGATGCTTCAAACCTGCTGACACCTTGCGCGCAGAATTCAGTGCGCTGATACGCAGCCCTGAGTCCACGATCGCGCAGTGTGGATCAGGCATATCGGCTTGCCACAATTTGCTGGCAATGGAAATTGCAGGCTTGCCGGGCGCGGCCTTGTATCCGGGTTCATGGAGTGAGTGGTCTTCAGATCCGTCGCGACCTGTCGCCACCGGTAAGGACTGAGACGTTTTTGCGGGGTGTGTGATCGAACTCTGGACTGATAGCCCGCCCAGCAATCACTCACCTGCAACACGGTTAGACATCACGACGGCTTATGGCCGGTGTCGGGCTTGGGGCTTGGGGCTTAGAGCTTAGAGCTCAGTGCAAATGAAACTGATGCGTCAGCAAGAGCACGATGCCCACACCCAGCGCAATCAGCACAAACTGCGGAATGGATTCCCGTAGCGTCGCACGGCGCTGCATCTGTGGCATCAGATCACTCACGGCAATGTAGATAAATCCTGATGAGGCCAGTACCAGCACATAGGGAATCAGGTGCATGCCGTCACCCAGCATGAAGTAACCGACCAACCCACCGACCACCGCCATCAGACTGCAGATGAGGTTGTATACATAGGCGCGTACTTTGCTGATGCCGGCGTTGAGCAGCACGATGAAATCACCAATCTCTTGGGGAATTTCATGCGCGATGATGGCCAGCGCCGTGATGACACCTAATTTTGGATCGGCCAGAAAAGCCGCTGCAATCAAGATGCCGTCGGTAAAGTTGTGCAGCCCGTCACCGACCAGAATCATCCAGCCGGATTTACCGGCCTCATGCGCATCATGCCCATGCTCGTGATCATGGCCATCGCCCTCGTAGTGATGAGAGTGGCGCAGGATGGCAAATTTTTCGAGCAGGAAAAATCCCAGCAAACCCGCCAGCAGGGTCGCAAACAATGCGTGAATATTGGCTTCGGACTCGAAGGCCTCAGGCAAGGCGTGCAACAGCGAGGTCGACAGCATGATGCCGACCGACAAGCTGACCATGCGCTCCACCATCTTCGATAGCAGGCTGTACGAGAGAAAAGCGGCCGCGGAAATGCTGAGCACGCCTGCGAGGACGGTGGCCAGCAAAATGGAAGTAAGTGTTGGGTTAATTTTGGAATCCGGGTTTGTCTAAAAAGCCCCGCGATTAGACCATAGCCTGCGGGGCTGGGGCAATTCGTCAGATGACGGAGTCGGCTGAAAGGGCTGGCTCCGGGCTGGTAACGGTTGGTTGGGGTGAGAAAATTCCAATAAATGAAAACTTCAACGACGCTGGATCCCCCCTTGCAGGGCGCACACTGGCTTGCAAGCCAGTGCCGTTGCGCGGGCATGCAGCATGCTGCATGTAACCCCCGCTCCACCCTGCGCCGGGATGACG
>CAMBJI010000248.1 GCA_945867725.1 Bordetella parapertussis | reverse complement strand
CGGCGCTGCAGCTGATCCCTTCGGGCATCATGCGCGCGGGCGTTGCCTGCTACATCGGTAACGGTGTGGTTTTGTCTGTGCCTGACCTGCTGCGTGAAATTGACAAGCTCGAAGCCTCCGGTATTCAAGTCGCCAACCGTCTGAAAATTTCCGAAGCCTGTCCCATCATCCTGCCTTATCACACGGCACTTGATGCAGCGCGCGAAGCGGCACGCGGTGACGCCAAAATTGGCACCACAGGCAAAGGCATTGGCCCTGCCTATGAAGACAAGGTCGCGCGCCGTGCCATTCGCGTTGCTGATCTATTGAATCAAAAACGTTTTGAAGAAAAGCTGCGCGAGAATCTCGACTATCACAATTTTGTGCTGGTGAATTACCTCAAGGCGCAGGCGGTGGACTACCAAAAAGTTTTCGATGACGCAATGGCGACGGTCGATCGCATCCGCCCCATGGTGACCGATGTTTCCAGCGCGCTGTATGCAGCGCATAAGGCCGGTGCCAATTTATTGTTTGAAGGTGCACAAGGTAGCTTGCTCGATGTTGATCACGGCACCTATCCGTATGTCACCTCCAGCAATTGTGTTGCGGGTAATGCTGCGGCGGGTTCGGGTGTGGGTCCCAATATGCTTCACTATGTACTGGGTATCACCAAGGCCTACACCACGCGTGTTGGCTCGGGACCTTTCCCCTCCGAGCTATCGACCGAAAACGGCGTCGGCAAGCATCTGTCGGCAGTCGGTCATGAATTCGGCACCGTCACCGGTCGTGCGCGTCGCTGCGGCTGGTTCGATGCCGCATTGCTCAAGCGGTCGGTACAGATCAACGGCGTCTCGGGCATGTGCCTGACCAAGCTGGATGTACTGGATGGTATCGAATCGCTGAAAATTTGCACCGGCTATCGTCTTAACGGCAAGCTGGTCGATATCTTTCCGTCCGGTGCCGAAGAAGCAGCGGCTTGCGAGCCGATTTATGAAGACATGCCGGGCTGGAAAGAGCCAACCGTCGGCGCGAAATCCATGAACGATTTGCCCGCAGCGGCAAGAGCGTATGTTGAGCGCATTGAAACACTGGTCGGTGTACCGATCGACATGGTCTCGACAGGACCAGATCGCGAAGAAACTATCGTATTGCGCCACCCATTCGAGTGAATGATTTACCCGTCATGCCCGCGCATCAAGCCGGACATCGGTGGGTATCGTGGGATGACTATCATCGCGCCATAGAGTCACTGGTCAAAATCGTCCATCAATCAGGATGGCAATTTGATCAAGTCTTGTGTCTTGCCAGAGGCGGGCTGCGTCCGGGCGATGTGTTCTCGCGCCTCTTTAAAGTACCCCTCGCCATTCTTTCCACCAGCTCTTACCGAGAGGCTGCCGGCACGCAGCGCGGTGAGCTGGACATCGCCAACAGCCTCACCTCTACCGCTGGCCCACTCGCTGGGCGTATTTTGTTGATCGATGATTTGGTGGATTCCGGTGTCACCTTGCAGCGTGTGCAGGAACACCTGCGTATTCACTTTTCTGGGGTGACTGAAGTACGCTCAGCCGTTATTTGGTACAAGGCCTGTTCAGCCATGCGGCCGGATTTTTTTGTCGAATACTTGCCCGACAATCCTTGGATACATCAGCCTTTCGAGATCTACGACGACATGAGTGTCGAGCGGCTCTAGTCGCTAAGCCGATGCATTGGTTTTGTTGGGTACGCGGATCAGCGACGGATTGGCAACTGACTTTGCTTCAGGCGCCGCAGCACGAAGCTGGATTTGCTGTGACGGATGCCGGGAATTTTGTACAAACGTTCTCTTAGGAAGCGCTCATAGCCACGTGTACCTTCGACGGCCACGCGAATGTAGTAGTCGTAATCGCCGGAGACTAGATACGCTTCCAGCACCTCCGGAATATCTTCCAGTGTTTTGCCGAACTCAAACAGCGCCTCATCCGAATGGCTGTCCAGCGTCACATGCAGAATCACCGTTTCGCTCAGACCGACTTTTTCGGGATTGACCCGCACCGCATAGCCCTCAATCACGCCGGCTTCTTCCATGCGCCTGATCCGCGTCCAGCAAGGCGATGCCGTGAGGCCAACCTGCTTGCCAAGCTCTTGCAGGCTCAGGCGCGCATCCTTTTGTAGGGCCTCCAGGATCGCGATATCGAATTTATCCAGTTCCATTCTGAGAAAATTTGTATTTACGAAAGAATTTTCTGAATTATAGGTAGCAGCGCCAATAATCAAAAGCATTTTCTGCAATATGCAGACTATATTGATGCCATGAATACCGTACATAGCCCACCGTTCCTGAACCTTTCACTGGCAGATGCCGCCGATAGCCTCGCTCAAGACCTAGCGCCCAACGGCGCTGCGGTGCTGATCCGCACCTTGCTGGATCTGGGCGCCGACACCGTCTTTGGCTATCCCGGCGGCGCAGTCCTGCCGCTATACGACGCGCTGCATGCGGAACCGCGTCTGAGACATGTGCTGGTCCGCCATGAGCAGGCGGCCGTCCATGCAGCACAGGGCTATGCCCGCAGCACTGGCCGGCCGGGTATCGTCTTTGTGACCTCCGGCCCCGGCATGAGCAACACCACCACGGGTTTGCTGGATTCGATGTCTGATTCCGTGCCCGTAATTTGTATCAGTGGTCAGGTCGCCACCGCCGTGATTGGTACGGACGCATTTCAGGAATGCGATGCGCTGGGTATTTCGCGCACCATCACCAAATGGAATGTTCAGGTCAGGGATGCCGCTGTGATGGAAGCAACCGTGCGCAAGGCCTGGAGCATCGCCACTGAAGGGAGGCCAGGCCCCGTGTTGATCGATGTGCCCAAGGATATTCAGCTAACGCCCGTGACCTCGCATGCTACTTTGCTGGAGAGGTCTGCGCCTTCGCGTATTAAAGCAAAAGGTCGTATTGCTGATGCTGCCGAAGCGATTCGTGCCGCGCAGCGTCCGATTTTTTATGGCGGCGGCGGGTTAATCAATTCTGGTGTCGAAGCCTGCGAGCGATTTCGCCAGCTGGTGGAGCGATCTGGCGCACCGTGCACGCTGACATTGATGGGCTTGGGTGCGTTTCCGGCCTCGAGTCCGCAGTGGCTGGGCATGCTGGGTATGCATGGCACGCTCGAGGCTAACCTCGCCATGCACCATTCGGATTTGGTAATTTGCGTCGGTGCGCGCTTTGATGATCGGGTTACTAGCCGTTTGGATGATTTTTGTCCTGAAGCCAAGATCATTCATATCGATATTGACCCGTCGTCTATTCATAAAATTGTGCATGCCGACATACCCATCGTAGGTGATTGTGTTGATGTGCTGGGTCAGTTACTGGAGCAGTTTGTCCAGACACCTGTCGATGCAGCGCGTCTGTCCGCGTGGTGGTCGCGCATTGAAACCTGGCGCCAGCAACAATCACTCGCGTTTGACGATACGGCCGAATCGATTGCGCCGCAGGCACTCATGTGCAGCCTGCAGCAACAGATCGAAGATCGTGACGCGATTGTGTCAACGGATGTAGGTCAGCATCAGATGTGGGCTGCACAGCATTTGAAATTCGAGAAGCCCATGCGCTGGCTGACGTCAGGTGGGGCAGGCACCATGGGGTACGGTCTGCCCGCTGCCATCGGTGCGCAGATTGCGCATCCGGATAAAACCGTCGTTTGCGTGACCGGTGATGCATCCATACTGATGAACATTCAGGAGCTATCGACCGCCATGCAGCATCGCACGCCTGTCAAAGTCATCTTGAGTAACAATGGCTACATGGGCATGGTGCGTCAATGGCAAGAGCTGATTCACGGTGGCCGTTACAGTCACAGCTATACTGAAGCCTTGCCGGATTTCGTTGCCGTGGCTCGGGGTTTTGGTTG
>CAMBJI010000247.1 GCA_945867725.1 Bordetella parapertussis | reverse complement strand
ATCAGGATCAAAGAGCTCACCATACAAGCAGCGAATGATACGTATGGCGCAGAAGGTCGCAAGCTCATCAACATCGAAATCCGCGAATTACGCGACCAGTTGCTTTCTCTGGCCAATACTCAAGACGTCAATGGCAATTACATTTTCTCGGGTAGTCGTGCGGGCAAGCAGGCTTTTGCTTCCGACGGCAGTCAGCCATTGACCTACCTTGGTGACCAGACCATCAATCAGGTCGCCGTAGGAGATGAGCGCACGGTTCGGGATAGTCGCGCAGCCACTCAGCCTTTTGCCCGAACCATACGTACAGGTGCTGATGGCGAGCCGCAAAGCGTCGGATTCTTTGAAGTCATCCAGGATCTGTCAACGGCGCTGGACAGTAACGATATGAATGGCATCCAGCGTGCGGTCAGCGAAGTGGGTGACATGCAGTTCGGTATGAGTGAAAGTCTGGCGAGTATCGGTGCCAGCATGAATACACTCGATACGCAATTATCACTGGCCGAGCAGAACACGCTGCGGCTGAAAGGCACCTTATCCCAGGTGGAGGACGTCGATTACAACGAAGCTATCATCAAGATGAACAAGGATATGCTTGCTTTGCAAGCCGCTCAGAGCAGCTTCGCCAAGATTTCGCAGCTGAATTTGTTCAATTACATCAAGTAAGTCATCGAGCAGGTCGGCCTGCAATTTTTATGCGCCATTAAAGTTAACGCGCTTAGTTTCGATATATAGATTGATATCTCAGGGTCCTTTTTATTATGGCAACAACCAGCGGAGTCAACGGCAGTAACCTGATGTCGCAATTGGGCGCAGGTTCGGGCGTTGATACTAAAACGCTCGCAGAAAGCCTGGTCAGTGCTGAAAAGCAGCCGCAGGCAGACGCGATCAATGGTCGTATCACCAAGACGCAGAGCCGTATCTCCGGACTCTCGGCGGTGATGTTGAGCATGGACACACTGAGGACGGCCTTCAAGGCGGTCGATGATCCTTCCGATTTCAATGCACTTTCTATTTCCAATACGAATACTTCCGCGCTGTCGGCCACTTCGACGGCGGGTAAAGTGGCAGTGACGGGTAGTCGTTCGATTGAGATTTCTCAATTGGCATCGGCGCAGCGAAATATTTCTGGCGGCTTTGCCGCCTCAGACACCAGCCTGAATGGCGGTAAGGCGTTTTCCTTACGGTTGTCGGTCAATGGTGGTGCCGCCTCATCTATCCGGGTAACAGCCGCGAACGCGACTCCAGGCGGCATGGTGGCGGCCATCAACAAGGCCAATCTTGGTGTGACGGCTCAGTTAGTTAATACGAATGATGGGTCGGCCACGCCTTTCAAAATCATCTTGAACGGCACCTCGGGTGCCAGCAATGCGTTCACGATGACCAGCGATGACGGCAATGGGCTGGGCGAGCAGCAGCAATTAAGCTTCACGGCCGCTACGACGTCGGGAAATATCAGCGTGCAGGGCGTATTGGTGGGAGTGACTGCTGGCGATTCGGCAGGTACGGTGGCCGCCAAGGTGAAGGCGGCACTTGATGCTATTACCTTCAGCACCGGCACCTCGGGTCGCTCAACGAGCGTCAGCGCAGATGGATCACTGCTCATTACTTATGCCGGTGCGGATGGCGACGTGAGTGCCCCGGCCTGGGGCGATGTGGGTGCGACCGGTGTGACTGCGAACTATGCGACCACCCGTGCGCCTGGCTCGAGTGTGGGGGTTAGTGGGGTTGATTTTTCATCCAGGACCGCGAGTGCTCTCGATGCTGTTTTCAAAGTTGATGGTCTTCAGCTCAAGCGGTCGTCCAATGTCATTTCGGATGCCATTTCGGGCGTCACGCTGAGCCTGACAGGCACCACGACGTCGGCAGCCACGCTGGATCTCAAGCGCGATACGACGAAGATCAAGACCAATGTACAGGGGCTGGTTAAGGCCTTCAATGATGCGCTATCTGATTTCAAAATATTGGGTGGCGAGAAGAACAAGAAGGACGAGACTGACGTCTACAGCGGCTCGCTGCAAAATGATGCAACTCTCTCAATGCTGAAGTCGCAATTACGCTCTATGTTCACCGACAACTCGTCCACGCCCGGCAGCACGGTCAAGGCCATGCGTGACATTGGTGTGACGATACAAAAAGATGGCACACTTGAGCTAGACGAGACTAAGTTTGATGCAGCGCTGGCCAGCAATTTTACTGATATCGTCACCATGCTCACCGCTGACAAAGAGAGCAAGGGCACGACGGGGACGGCCAAACGCGGGTTAGCTGGCGATGCGGTCAAGCGCTTGTCTGACATGATGGGCTCAACCGGTCTGATCATGAACCAGACCACCAGTTCAAATACCCAGTTGGCGCGCTACAAGAATGATCTTACTAAACTGGAAACTCGCATGGAGACGGTGCTGGCGCGCTACACCGCGATGTTTGCCAATATGGACAAGATTGTGGGTAATGCCAATAGCATGAAGACTTACCTGACTAACCAGTTCAAAGCAATGTCCGGCAGCGGTGGTTAGTAAGTTAACAGCATCGTAACGTGTTGCCCGACCCTAAAAATATTTCCAGAATTTCCTAAAGTTTGCTCTTTAGCTGTCGATAAGGCGGATAGAAGCGGCAAATTCTTGCCGCTCGCCTGCTTGTACTGATATCTAGAGGTGCACAAATGACAACAGCGATTCCTTCCAACGCATCTCCGGTGGCAACATCGGTTGCAGCCCCGAACCGTCCCACGGTCCAAGCGGCGCCAGCGGCCAAGGCGGTGTCCGCGCCAAAGCCAGTGGAGCTTCCCAAACGTACCTCGGTAGACTTGGAGGAGGGACTCAAGAAGATCGAGGACATTGTTGAGAAAATGAATGATGAAATGAAATCCACACAGCGTGGACTGAGTTTTAACTTTGATCGGTCCATCAACACCCACGTGGTGACCGTCAAGAGCGCCGAATCCGGCGAGGTGATCAGACAGATACCTACCGAGGCTGTGGTGCGCGTGGCCCACAATATCGAAAAGCTTAAGGGTCTGATGTTTGACGGTAAACAGTAAGGCTTCACTTAGTGGCTTACAAGTTCTTGGCGCATGGCACTGGCCTGCTGTGCGCTGACCTGTCTTATCGCCTTCGTTTTCTCTCCCCGGGTCATTCAACTATTGCGAACACACCCGTCAAGCCGGAAGCTTGACGAGAGTGCCTGATCCTCACTGGTCTACTTGAGTCCAGGGACGCACAAACAGCCTTCTTGCCCAAGTCCTCTCCCACGCCCTGAATTTGTTCAAAGCAGTCGGGCATCTGATGATCCTTTGCTGTGTTATGGCAGGTATTTTTTGTCAAGGACGCTGTTCGCGACATAGTGACGATCTGCGGGAGTGCAGCAAGCCGGACGAATTACCCCGCACACGCTTTACATCGACTGAATCGCTTATTTTTTTAGGGCGTATTGGTCATTCTTCAAGCGGCAAATATTCGCCACTTCGACGGATCCCATCAATCGATTTCATTGCAGACGCTTGCGTATGGAGTGATTTTGTGGGGCGGCAAGAATTTGCCGCTTTTTGAGATGGAATAACTCGATGTTTCATCTACTAAAGTTTGTGGTGGTGCATACGATCATACAGACGTCGGCGTCTGCCGTAACGATTGATGTATTCATTGGAAAAGGAGTTCCACATGTCCGTGATCAATACCAACCTGAAGTCCTTGCAGGCACAGGATGCTTTAACTATCAACAACCGCCAGTTGTCTACCGCGATGCAGCGCCTGTCCACGGGCAGCCGCATTAATTCCGCCGCTGACGATGCCGCTGGTCTCGGTATCGCAACGCGCATGGATTCACAAATTCGTGGCCTGAGCATGGCGATCAAGAACGCCAAC
>CAMBJI010000246.1 GCA_945867725.1 Bordetella parapertussis | reverse complement strand
CCCCACCATGTCACGACCAGCAGTACCAGAATCAGCAGGAAATTGGTCCAACCGTCCGACCACAGTGTGATCACACCACCCAGCAGCAGCAGACAGAGACGCGTGATCTGAGATTGGCTTAGGAGATAAAGCGCAACCAGTATCGGCAGCGCCAGCAGGTAATTGGAAGAAACCAAACCGTGCTGACCTTACTTTTTGCGAGTTGCCGTAATCACCGCATAGGTACCGTCTTTGTAATACCCCATGCGAAAATTCAGTGGACGAATATCTTTGCGATCTTCAAAGGCCTTCGCCAGATCCCGCTGATAGGCGTTAAAGGAATGATGCGCGCGCTCGAATTTTCCATAGAGCTGGGTGCTGAAGCCTGCATCCAGTTTGGTGTATTGAATGCCAGTTTCATCCTGAACGATGAAAGGCGCATTGTTGATCACGGCGTCTGCCGTCATCGAGAAGGTCTTATTTTGTGGCAGATGCGATGCCGCTTTGAACAAGGTTGGATTAGAAGCCAGCTGCTTGATCAGCGTGTAATTTTTGGGTGATGCCTGAAGACCTTTGTTGGATAAATCGATGCGCAGATAGTCCAGCGTCACTGGCCTTCCGTTCTTGGTGAGTTTGAAACGCACCGACGTCCACTCTTTGGTCGTGGCCGGCAATTCGATGATCTCGCCCTTTTCATTCCAATCGAGAGGAACAACATCGTTAATGACGAAACGCTGTAGGCGCAAAGTGGTTGCCAGCAAGGTGCTGGCGCCAATGTGTACTCGATTCTGGTACACATACTGATCCAGATATTCAGTGACAAAAAATCCGTCACGACCATAGTTTTCCCATGCGGAGGTCAGCACACTCAGCGTCTGATCCAGTGTGGTCGCGTTGAGGGTACGAAGATCAATCGGCTGATAGGCGCGCTGCATTGCCACCATGACATAGCGCTGAGCATTCGGATACATCTGATAGACGGTTGAAAAATCCGGACCAGAAAAAGGATAAAAAACCGTCTCACGGAAAGCGGGCACTTCTTTCTGCGACCACGCCATCATGGGATTGGCGATTTTTGTGACGTACTGGGTCCAGTTTGACCGCACCTGATTTGAATAGCGCGTCCATTGCTCTGTTTTTAACGCAGGAGGCAATCCTGATTGCAATGCCGTGCCAGACAACAACGTGGCAGCTTCCTGATTACTGACCGGCGGAATGGTTTGATTCGCATCCGCTGCCTGAACTGCGTGCGCAAAAAAAAATGCTGCAACAAAGCCGGCAGTGGCGTTAAACGATACGTTCATTTTGAAATTTTTGTTATCGATTTAAGGAGACGCTGGATTATTCTGCGCTCTACGGCGAACCAGCATGGTTGCATGACGCAAGCGCCAGAAAAATCAAGGGCTTGATAAGCTTATTCCGGCCATCGGAATTTCCGAGCTTACTTAACCAGCGTTGTTTTAGGTTTCGATTGTACCAACAGACTTTGTACAAAGTTCTAATTCCTAAGCCATTTAATGAGGCCGCTTATTATTTTTATTAGCACATTGGCAATATGCAATCTCAGGACGTATTTGCACGGATAGCATTTGAATGCTTTACTTTGCTTCCAGACGCGGCAGGTGCTCGAAAAATATCGTCTTCCCAAATCTCATAAGAATTAGCAAAACCCATGAAACAAACGATAGTGACACTCGACATGGAAGGTGTTCTAACACCGGAAATCTGGATTGCAGTGGCTGAGAAAACCGGTATTGAGGCATTACGCCGAACGACGCGGGACGAGCCGGATTACGACAAGCTCATGCGCAGCCGCCTGGAAATACTGGATCAACACGGGCTGAGCCTGTCCGCGATACAGGCGGTCATTGGTACGCTTGAGCCATTGCCTGGCGCCAGAGATTTTCTGGATACCTTGCGCTCGAAAGTCCAGTTGCTGATCCTGTCGGACACTTTTGAGCAGTTCGCTGCGCCTTTCATGCGGCAACTGGGCATGCCCACCCTGCTTTGTCACACGCTACTGGTCAGGGACGACAGAATTGTCGACTACCGACTGCGTATTCCAGATCAAAAGCGCGCCGCCGTACTGGCCCTGCAAGCGCTGAATTACCGGGTAATTGCCGTGGGTGATTCGTTTAATGACACCAGCATGCTGGGGGCAGCGGATGCAGGATTCCTGTTTCACGCGCCCGCCAACGTCAAGGCCCAATTCCCTCAATTTACCGCGGTGGATACGTATGACGATTTGCAGTCACTGATTAACAATGCGATGCAGTGACAAGAGATTAATTATTAATTTTGCAATTTTTACAGAGCGTAGCGCTACTGACTCACAAATACGTAGCAAAGCTTTATCAAAATCGCTGATTACTCCATATAATCAGCGGTCCGCATTTTCCGAGTATCACTGTGACGCACCAGCAGAAACATACCGACTATCTGCCTGGCCTTGAGGGCTTGCGTGCATTCGCGGTAATCGCCGTCATCTTGTATCACCTGGATATACCCGGCTTATTTTCTTCGGGTTTTCTCGGCGTCGATATCTTTTTCACGGTCTCGGGCTTTCTCATCACGGCCCAATTAATCCGGCAATTCCAGAAAAATGGCACGATCGCCATTGGCAGCTTTTATCTGAAACGAGCACGTCGATTATTTCCGGCAGTGCTGGCTTTGCTGATTTTTTGTGTTCTGGTCACCGAGTGGTTCGTCCAGGATGCGGCCTGGCGCACGCGATCCGATTTGCTACCTGCACTTTTTTATTTTTCGAACTGGTGGCAAATCTTTTCGGAACAATCGTATTTTGAGATGTCCGGTCGCCCTGCCCTCTTGCAGCATCTATGGTCGCTGGCCATTGAAGAGCAGTTTTACATCGCCTGGCCTTTGCTACTGCTGGTCATATTGCGTCACTTCCGCGAGCGCGGCGTTTTGTTCGTTGCAGCGGGGCTCGCGCTGCTGAGCTCGGGGTGGATGATTTATTTATCTGCCCGGTATGGCTCTCCCCAGTCTCAGGACCCGAGTCGCATTTATCTAGGCACGGATACGCACACGATGGGATTGTTTCTGGGAGCTTCCCTGGCAGCTGCCTGGAATCCTTGGCAAACACCCGCGACACACGCGACACAGCTCACGCGCGCGATGACCGATTTTCTGGGACTTATCTGCTTCAGCGCTCTGCTGTGGGCGATGCTGTTCGTTACTGAGTACGACCGCGCCTTGTATCAGGGCGGCTTTTTATGGGTAGGTCTGTTTTCGATTGGCCTGGTATTCGCTGCTGCGCAAAAAGACAGCGCATTATCCGAATTAATGAGCATTCGGCCGCTGGCTTGGTTAGGTAAGCGATCGTATGGCCTGTACTTGTGGCACTGGCCTGTATTTGCCCTTCTGCGTCCCGAATTTGAGTTATCGGATAACGCTTGGATTCAAGCGTCAATCAGACTGACCCTAACGCTCCTTCTGACTGAACTTTCTTACCAGCTGATTGAAAACCCGATACGAACGGGCGAGGTATTTCAATGGCCTGCTCAGAAACGTTATGGATTTTTTGCGGCATGTTTCGTGGGTATCTTATCGACAGTGCTTACGATACAAATCCGTCCTGCCCCAGTTGAAAAAAATAATGCCTTGGCTAGTCAGGTCGCCGATGAGCTTTCGCAGGCAGAAGACCCACCGCATGACAACGAGACTCCCGCTCACCGGATGCGTGCTGCCTGTATTCGTTCCGTGTCAAATAAATTTTCCATCAAATCAAAACCAGTAATCACCGTGCTAGGCGATTCAGTATTGCTGGGCGCGAGTGATCATCTGGCGAAGAGAGTCGAAGGTCTGGAGATCGACGCGGCGATTGGCCGTCAGGGCAAAGATGGATTGAACCGACTTCATGAGCTGAAAGAACGAAACGAGTT
>CAMBJI010000245.1 GCA_945867725.1 Bordetella parapertussis | reverse complement strand
CTCCTTCCCATAGCCCCTTGGAATTCAGTGCGGTACGTATCGTTTTTTCTAGCTTTCCGTTCTCGTCCAGGGAGAACATAGGCGCGAGGGACTTTCCCCTGAGCTCGTCACTGGAATAGCCCGTAATCCGGCTAAAAGCTTTGTTCGTTTCCAGTACAAGTCCATGATTATTTGCAACACAAATACCCATTTGCGATTCAAATGCGATCGCAGAAATCCGCTGAAGCTCTCTGGCGCGCTTCGTTGTGGTCAAATCAAAAAAAACAAATCGATTGATCTGGTTTGTCTGCGCTGATCTTCCAAGTACCTCTAGATTTTTTGCATGCAAACCAACCGGACGTATCTGGTGCTTGGCATCGGTCAATTCCAGCTCGATTTCATCAAGACCAAGTAAGCGCAGCTGATCCCCATGTCTTAGCAATTCACGCCAATTTGTCGCAGCTATTTTTTCAGCCGGCAGCTTTTTACCCAGAATGGATTCTCTGGAACACCCGATCCAAAGCAGTGCCTGATTATTGATGCTGATACAGGTGCCATCAGCCGCGGTCGAATAGGCCCCGAAAGGCATAAGCTCATAAAGCGCATTGATCTGAACTTCCAGACCGGCCATCTTCTGATTGAATGATGCTTGGATATCGCCGTAATTCTCGGAGCCTGCCCCTGTATCGGTTGCATTGGTCGGCATGACGGGCTTTCCTTGGATCGATTCAGCGTAGTTTCGATAGTCGCACGGCCAGCAGGACGCCAACGGGTGCCATCAGGACGATCTTTGTGGGCAACGAAGCACGCTCTACGGCTTAAAGGATTTTGCCGCCTCGGACGCCATGTGCGCCATTTGCGCTGCTTCAGCCGCAGCCTCGGTCGCGCGCACCGTGGCCCGGGCTGCCTCAGCTGACGCTTGATTGGATGATTCTTCGGCCTGAATGGCTGCTGCTGATGCGGCCGCTGCAGCAGCAGCCGAAGCGGCGGCAGCGGCCTCGGCGGCAGCCACCGCCGCCAAACTAGCCGCCTCGGTCGCTGCATGGGTAGCGTCAATCATCTTGGCAGTGGCCGAGGCCACCGCGGCGGCAGCGGCATTTTTCGATGCCTGCGCCGCTTTCTCAGCCGCATTGGCCGCGCGAAGTGCGGCTTCCAAGGCGCTTTGAGTTAAAAGCTTCATGGAATCAAGCGTTTGGGCATATCGCTTGTTGACGATCATGTAGCCATCACGCAAAGAAGCAATATCAGCTTCAAGTTGCCCGATTTTGAGGTGAATAAGGTTTTCTGAATCAATAGTCATGGATTCAATATTTCATGAACATAGGCCCGGCGCCAGCGAATACACCGGCTTACGTTCGAGTTCGAGAGCGCTTTTACGGATCCTGCGTAGTGCTCAATGCTTTAGATCAGAGGCCTACTGACCACAGAGGTTCCCGTCAGTTTTAAACCGCCCCTTTCCGTGCAGTCTGGCGCCCCAAGTCACCGCTAGCCGGGGGCGCCTCAGGTCGGCCGTTGGTACAGCTCTTCGAGATGCGATTTCTCAAGAGGGCCGGGCCCAGCCGGCCTCATCTCCGACTGATCACTTATATGCTTAATCAAGCATATTGACAAAGACGCTCCACACTCTGCAACATCCGCCTAGCCGTAGAGAAATGCGGAATTCATTACCCTGGCCAAATATGTCATTGGAGACATATTTGCAATTGGAGAGCCCCATGGCTGACATGCAGATTTCCGACCACGTCCATGCCGCGTTCAACGCGGCGGGCGACATTGATGGCGCCTTACTGCCCGTACTGCACGAAATTCAGGCGCGCTGCGGCTACATCCCCTCGGATGCCGTGCCCTTGGTCGCGGATCGACTGAACCTCACCCGTGCAGAAGTTCACGGCGTAATCACCTACTACCATCACTTCCGCCAAAAACCCGCCGGCAAAGTTGTGGTCCAGGTCTGCCGTGCAGAAGCCTGTCAGTCGGTGGGCGCGGATCAATTGGCCGAGCACGTAGTCAAATCATTGGGATGCGATTTTCATGAAACAAGTAAGGACGGATCAGTGACGCTGGAGCCGGTGTATTGCCTCGGCCATTGCGCCTGCGGCCCGTCCATCATGGTGGGTGACGATGTGCATGCGCGCGTGACGCCAGAACGTTTCGACAAATTGATGCAGCGCGCAGGGAGTGCAGCATGAGCGTGAAAATTTTTGTACCGCGTGATTCCACTGCGGTGGCACTCGGCGCCAATGGGGTAGCGAACGCCATCATCGCCGAAGCGAAAGCGCGTGGCGTCGCCATTCAACTCGTACGCAACGGCTCGCGCGGCATGTTCTGGCTTGAGCCCATGGTTGAGGTGGAAACCGCTGCGGGCCGTCTGGCCTACGGTCCCGTCAATGAAGAGGATATTGCATCACTCTTCGAAGCAGGCTTCACCGAAGGCAAAGCGCACGCGCTGGCACTGGGAAAAACAGACGACATTCCCTACCTGAAAAATCAAGAGCGCCTGACCTTTGCGCGTGTGGGTATTACCGATCCGGTGTCGCTCGATGACTACCTTGCGCATGAAGGTTATGTCGGTCTCAACAATGCACTGAAACTCAGCGAAGAACAGATCGTCAAAACAGTCACGGATTCCGGCTTGCGCGGTCGCGGTGGTGCAGCCTTCCCGACCGGAATCAAGTGGGAAACCGTACGCAAGTGCGCACCGGGTCAAAAGTACATCGTCTGCAATGCCGATGAAGGCGATTCGGGTACTTTCTCCGACCGCATGGTGATGGAAGATGATCCCTTCATGCTGATCGAAGGCATGACGATTGCCGGTCTCGCGGTCGGCGCGAACAAGGGTTACATCTATGTGCGCTCCGAGTATCCGCATGCGATTGTCGCGCTGAACGAAGCGATCACCGTTGCGCGGAACGCGCAGTATCTGGGTGCAAATATTCTCGGCTCCGGCAAAGCCTTTGATCTCGAAGTACGCATGGGTGCCGGCTCGTATGTCTGCGGTGAAGAAACTGCGCTGCTCGAAAGCCTTGAAGGCAAACGCGGTATCGTGCGCGCGAAACCGCCACTGCCAGCGATCTCCGGTCTGTTCGGCAAACCCACCGTCATCAACAACGTCATCTCGCTCGCTTCCGTGCCCATTATTTTGGCGCGTGGTGCCGAGTTCTATCGCAATTACGGCATGGGTCGCTCGCGCGGCACTTTGCCGATTCAAATCGCGGGCAACGTCAAGCATGGCGGTCTGGTAGAAAAAGCTTTTGGCATCACACTGCGCGAAATGCTGTACGACTTCGGTGGTGGTACGCGTTCGGGCAAACCCATTCGTACAGTGCAGGTGGGCGGTCCGCTAGGCGCTTACCTGCCGGAGTCGCAATTCGATACCCCGCTCGATTACGAAGCCTTTCTCGCGCTCGGTGGCACCCTGGGGCATGGCGGCATCGTTGTCTTTGACGAAACCGTCAACATGGCCAAGCAGGCGCGCTATGCGATGGAATTCTGCGCAGTAGAGTCTTGCGGCAAATGCACGCCCTGCCGCATCGGTTCCACACGCGGCAAGGAAGCGCTCGACAAAGTTATCGCCGGCGAAGATCGTGAGCAGCAAATTCATCTCGTGCGCGACCTGTGCGATGTGATGCTCAATGGCTCGCTGTGCGCGATGGGCGGTATGACGCCCTTCCCTGTCCTCTCCGCACTGAATCATTTCCCTGAAGATTTTGGACTCAACAAGACCACTGCCACACCGCAGAAGGAGGCCGCATGAATAAGCTCAATGACACCGACTTTGGTACGCCAGAACGCGAATCTGACACGCAAATTACGCTGGAAATCGATGGCGTAAACGTTACCGTACCTGCGGGTACCTCGGTGATGCGTGCCAGTACGATCGCGGGTGTAAATGTGCCGAAGCTGTGCGCGA
>CAMBJI010000244.1 GCA_945867725.1 Bordetella parapertussis | reverse complement strand
CCCCGAGGTGCTGAGCGAGACACCGACGCTGTTTTTGGCAATCATTATCTATGGCAGGGGGCGCGAGTGAGCGAGAGTGAGGTGGTTATTGAGCATGCCGGTAGCGCTGACATTCCGGCATTGGTTGGCTTACTCGCTGCACTGTTTGGTATTGAACAGGATTTCAAGCCTGACACCGAGCGCCAGAGACGCGGTTTGGCTGGGGTCTTGGCCAGCCCGAACGCCTGCATCATGGTTGCTCGCTCGGCGCAAGGAGAAGCGATCGCCATGTGTTCAGCGCAATTGGTGTTTTCAACGGCAGAAGGTGCTCACTCGGCATGGATTGAGGACATGGTGGTGCATGAGGCTTGGCGCAGGCGCGGCATCGGCCGTCAGGTACTCGATGCTGTACTAGCGTGGGCCAGCGACCGTGGCGCTACGCGTGCACAGCTGCTAGCAGATTTGGACAATCAACCGGCGCTTGATTACTACCAGCACCTTGGCTGGGACGAGACACGACTGATCGCCCGCCGCTTGAGTCTGCAACTGCGCCCGCGAAACTCGGATTAGCGCGCGCTGGCTACTGACAGCTGACCAAAAAAGCAAGAAGGTAAAACTGCTTGCCTTGTCATGGCGTCAGAAGTAAATTTGAATTTGTGGGTCATGTCATGCTGAGCTCAAGGTACAAGGCGGGAATTTTTTTAACCAATGTCTAAATGATATTAGGCGTACTCGCCGGCATAGCAATTTGGTAGCGGGCTTCAAAATATTTTTTATTGAGGGGAATCGCGTTCAGTTATAAAAAAGTTATGGTCGCTCTGTGCGGCTCTCTGGGCTCTGGGTTTGCAATGGCACACGGCGCTTCTCACGACCACACCCATTCATTGCTCGAGTCGCCAGTGATTTTTCTGGGTCTGATTGTGTTTGTTGGCGTAGCCGCTGCTATCTTTCAATTGTCAGTTCGAGCCAAGCGCGCTATTCCGATCGAAGTAGATCGCGGACGCGATAGAAACCCTTGAGTCGTTGCCTGTGCCGTTGCGTGGTAATCGCGTCGGCGCACTCACTAAATAACGCCGCATTCCATGAGTTCGTTCGAAGTCAGCTCGATCAATTTTGAAGCGCTTGTCGATACAAGCGAAACGCTGATCCTGCGCTTTGTATTGAGCGACGCTGAGATTTTGCAAGATCGAGTTCTGGCAAGCCTCGTTCCCTCCGCGGTGCTTGCGTATTGCAATGTCAAGCAGGAGCCTGCACTGGCTCTAACATTTGGTGTGCAAGATGAGAGCGCTTTAGTGATATTCCGGCAGCGCATCATTCTCTATGTCGAGAAAGGTTTCCACGAAACGGAAAAAGTTAGTTATCTGATGCAGCAAATTTCAATGCTGGATATGGATAAAATTCGTCACAACATCGAACAAGAAAAAGCCGCGCAGGCGCTGCATATGCGTCGAGCATGTCCGATCTCACGGGCAAAGTTGATTTAGACGCCACAAGCTAGTGATGAGGGTATTGTGGATCGACGAACTCGATACCACACGACGAAAAAAACCAACCGATGGCGTCTGGTTTTTAAACCAGTGGTGGATGCGGTGGGAATTTCTCAGTCAGGTAGACAATCCCAATCTATGACTTTTCCAGATATGCGTGAAATACGCCGACATGAATTTCAGCCTCATCCGCACCATCAGGCCATAGATCAGTGCTGCGGAAACAAACATCAAAAGTTCGCTGCTTTTTGGTAGGTAAGCCGTGAGCAGCAGCATCAGGGAAGGGATATTCAGGCGATATGCCGACAATTATTCCTATCTTTCCTCGAATATAGGCAGGCATTCTGATATGGCCCGGCACAAATTCTGACTTCACAACAACCTTGTCGCCAATCTTTAGCTCGGGTAGATTTTCCGGCGTGAGTCTGCCATTCTGTTTTGCATGTGAAATGGGAAAATACTCGCCAGCAGCAGCATTTAGTTCTTCATGCTTGATCAGGCCTTTATCTATACACAAGGTGGCCACCGCTGTGAGAATACGCTCAAAGTAGCCTGCGCCGACATAGTGGCGCGGATCCATGCGCTCAATTGCGTAACGATATTCGTCCATGTTGTAAACATGGCGAGAGACCAGTTTTCCTGAGATAGCAGAGATCCTTATTTCCCAAGCTTCGTGAAAAGCTTCTTTTTTTCCTTCAGGTGTTACCTTGCCAAAGCCCTGACGCCCACCGAGATCATGAAATCCGTCCATACTTAACCTCGCGATAAAACACTGTTGGAGTCAGGCTTTGCGTAGGGCGCCTCAAGCCTTGAAATGCCTATTAAAGATTCTTTGGTGATTATTTCCGCCAATTCTTCTTCACTCCATTCTTCCGTATTTGAAGGCCGTAATGGCATGATCATGTAGCGCGTATCTGCAGTTGTATCCCAAACACGAATCGTGATTTTATCGTCAAGCTTGAGTCCCATATCGCCGAGAACCGTGCGAGCCTCACGCACTATGCGAGATCGATATTCCAGATCTTTATACCAGCCAGGTGCCATGCCAATAATAGTGAAGGCCGTGCAAGAGCATAAGGTGCAGCAGATAACGTTGTGTATCTGCTCTGTGTTTTCTTTTACCACCAGACTTCCATGGTGTTCAGGCATGCTGAAACCCAATGAACTTGCCGCTGACTTTCCATCGGCCAGCAAGAATTCTTTGAATTCCGGATCCAGCCATGCTTTGGCAATTAATCTGGCGCCGTTTTTGGGAACCCAATCTTCGGTGACTAATTTTTCATAGTCAGGGAAAGTCTTGTCGTCAACAAGATCTTTTTGTTTCAGAAGTTCTTCTAGCGCCGAAACTCGTTTGGTTAGGTCATGCATGAAATGTCCAATAATTGTTAGGGTAATACCAGCTCGGTAAGCGGATCTAGGTCAACATGGTCTACTCAAGCTACTCTAATGTCATTAGACGCTGTGTTGGTCTAATAATATTTGATTGAGTGCGACATTAACGTAATAATTTCCCCGTCCGATCTTTTGTTTGACCAAAAATCCCGTGTCGCTCAGTGCGTCCAAATAGCGTGTTGCGGTCATGCGCGACACCTTCAGATCTCGCTGCAAGAATTCAATTTTGGTGTACGGGTGAACGAACAAATTATTGATCAAATCCTGACTATAAAATTTGTGCTGATCCCGAATGCGATGCTTGTAGTCCATCAAGGCCGTTTTGATCGCTTGCACTGTCAGTAATGTGCGGCCTGCTGTTATCTCCACCGCTTCCAGCATGTAGAGCACCCAATCCTCCCAGACGTCATCCATGCGCACGCGTTGCAGCAGATCGTAATAAGTACGCTTGTTACGGACAATATGCTGGCTAAGGTACAGCACCGGGATGTCAAGCAGCCCCTCCTTAACCAAGTAAAGCACATTGATGATTCGCCCTGTTCGACCATTGCCGTCATAGAACGGATGAATCGACTCGAATTGATGGTGAATCAGTGCCATCTTGATCAATGGATCAGCATCAAACAAATCAGACTCGTTCATAAAGTGCTCAAGGTCTCTCATCAGGGCTTTGATTTCTTCTGGATCCTGTGGGGGCGTATAAACCGTGCGACCTTCGCCATCTTTGAGCGCTGTACCGGGTAACTTTCGAAAGCCGGCATTGTTGCGTTCCAACTCGCCTTGAATCTGGATAATGTGATTCGATGTCAATAATCCTGACTGACGGACCAGCTCAAATCCCACCCTCAGGGCCTGGCGATACCGCATCACTTCCTTGGCCGCGGGGTTGGCAAACGCTTCCGGCAGTACTTCATCTTTGAAGAGTTCATCGTGCGTAGTGACGATGTTTTCGATCTCGGAGCTGTCTTTGGCCTCCTGTAGACCCAGTGTATTGATCAGAATGGCTTGATTGGGAATCGATGCCGCGATGCCCTTTAACTCAGCCAGTTTGCGGCTGCTGCTGGC
>CAMBJI010000243.1 GCA_945867725.1 Bordetella parapertussis | reverse complement strand
GTGCGGCCATGTACCCGGTCGATGTCGCGATTGAGGCCACCGACCGGCAAGGGCTGTTGCGCGATATTTCAGAGGTTTTTGCCAAAGAAAAAATGAACGTCATTGGCGTTCAAACGCAGTCCGTCAAAGACAACCGTGGCGGTACCGCTTGGATGACCTTTACCGTAGAAGTTGGCGACGCGGGCCGACTCCATCATGTGCTCGGGGTCGTGGCCGAGGTGACCGGCGTGCGCAGCGCCCGCCGGCGATGATGCCCTTGCAAGTCGGCTGCGCCGTGGCCAGAGTCTTTTCCAGCACGAACGAATCACCTCCTGAGCCCTGCTACAATTCGGTAGTTGGTTAGTATTTAGGCGCGTAGCTCAGCTGGTTAGAGCACCACCTTGACATGGTGGGGGTCGTTGGTTCGAGTCCAATCGCGCCTACCAAAATTGGTTGGGAAATCAAGCACTTAGCGGCAACGCTCGGTGCTTTTTTTCGTTGGTACGGGAAAGTGCAGCGGGGCGGACGTTGGCACTGTGTTCCCCCTCGGTGCAGCAGCCCAGGGGACTGGGTTCCCATCACGTGGGCTTCGTCTGATGGTGCCCTACTCGCCAGGCGGAGGCGGCAACATCTGCGCGTGGCCGGGATTTAACGCAGCTGCTCTGAAAAGCTTGTCTCTGCGGCTAACCTCCCGCAAAGGGTTCGCCCATGCCGCCGGACCCCGGCGTAATAAGCGTCATGACGTCGCCATGTTCCAGGGTCACCGGCGTTTTGTCGGCGATCGGTTTGCCGTTTTTGAAGATCGCGCCAGTCGCTCCGTCACCGCCGCCGCGCATGCCTTTGGGGGGCAGACTCAATTTTCCGTGCGAGGCGCGCACCATCATCGGCGCTTCCGATAGCGACTCGAATTCGAACTCCTGTCCAGCGCCGCCACGGTAGCGGCCCGAGCCGCCTGAGTTGGAGCGCATTCGTTTGTGGTGCACCCGCACAGGTACAGTGGCTTCCAGCACCTCAATGGGCATGTTTGATGAGTTAGCTGGAAAACTGCGGCAGTCCAGACCGTCCTTGCCCGAACGCGCACCCATGCCACCCATGATGAACATCGATTCTGAAAATGCCCTGTCATTTTTGCCGCGCCCCGAAAAAAGAACGGCAAATTTGTTGCCCGATTCGGCAAGCATATTCTGGTCGAGCGCGCCCTGCAGCGCCTCGACGATTGCGTCCGGAATAAAGTGGCCGCTACTTGATTTCAACCGCACCGGGGCCGGATACTTCGGATTGAGGAAGCATCCCTCGGGCGCGGTCACGCGAATTGGAGCGAACGTACCTTCGTTGTTAGGCAGGGTCGGGCAGAGCAGGCACTTGATGATGTATACGGCCCAAACGTGGGTATAGACCATGGTGCAGTTGATGCCGACGATCTGCTGCGGCGAGCTGCCAGAAAAGTCAATCTGTAATTCACCGCCGTTCGCCGTGATGGTGGCTTCGATGCGCAGCGGGTTGCCGTTGCCTTCGATCATTGTTTCGCCGTGGTAGCGGCCATCGGGGATGGCACGGCGGATGGCATTGCGCATGGTCTCTCGCGAGTGATCGATGATCGCTTTCCCTAGCGTTTCGAGGTCGGGCAGTCCAGTGTCGTTGAGGAAAGCGACGACGGCGCGGTGCATAACCTCGCAGCCTGAGATCAGTGCGCGCAAGTCCGATACGATTTGTTCAGGTACACGCACGTTGGCGCGAAGCATGGCGAAAAAAGTCAGGTTTTCACTGCCTGATTCCATCACCTTCAAGGGCGGAATAATCAGGCCTTCTTCGTAGATTTCGCGCGGCGAGGCCGACAGGCAACCGCCGATGTCGCTCAAGTGCGCCATGCATTCAGCAAAGCCGATCAGCTTGCCGCAATGAAACAAGGGAGCGACTACAGCCACGTCGTTTAAGTGCCCGAGAATCCACCAGGGGTTGTTGGTGATGAGCATGTCGCCGGGCGCCAGGCTTTCTATCGGGTAGATCTTGAGCAACTCACGAACCGCGATTGAATTGGTACCGATTTTTGATGCGACACCGGCGTCTGGGATTAGCAACTGTCCCTGTGCGTCCAAAAGCAAGGCGCCGAAGTCGCGCGCTTCGACGACGACCTTGGAAGTGGAGGTGCGCAGGATCGCATAAGCTGCTTCGTCAACGGCAGTAATTAGTCGGCTCCATAATACTTCCAGGTCGACCGTACTCAGTTTGGTCGTGCTCACAGAGTTCTCCAGTGTGTCATACGCTGCGCTCGGGTAAATCGACGCGTAGCGCGCCATTGGCATCGACCGTGGCCTTGGCGCCCTGGCCAATGAAGACCGTCGATTCGGGTTCTTCGAAAATCGCCGGGCCGACGATGGTGGCTTGGGCGTGCAGCCGGTAACGATCAAATACCGGGCAGTCAGCAAATGTATTTTGCTCGGGTACCCAAACACGGCGCTGGCCGATCTGCGCCGTCGTCTCAGCAGATACCGGCGCCCCAAGGTGCGGCCTACGTTTGTTCTCCAGCGCGCTGGCGCGCACCTTCCAGCGAACTGTCTCGACCGCACCTTGTTCGACTCGGGCGCGGTAACGCTCTCCGTAGCGCGCGGCGAATCCCGCGTCGATCGCGGCCAGCATCGCGGAGTTGATCGGTCCCGCCGGTACCGCCTGGTAGAGCTCGAAACTTTGCCCCTTGTAACGCAGCGCCACTTCACGCGTGACCTTGAATTGCGTGTCAGCGGGTACGCTTGCGGTAACCACCTCTGTGGCCTCATTGCCAAGGTCGGTGAGCATGCTGTTAAGTTTGTTGCAGTCCAGCGTGTCTAATGCTTCGATGCTGCCGTGCACGATTTCGAAGGCTGATTCGGCAACCAGGAAACCAAAGGCCGACAACACGCCAGCGCGCAGTGGATAGATCAAATGTCGAACGCCAAGGATTTGGGCGACGCCATAAGCATGGATCGGACCGGCACCGCCATAAGCGAACAGCGCGAATTCGCGCACGTCCACACCTTGTTCTAGGCAGTGCACTTTGGCTGCACGCGCCATGTTGGCGTTGACCACACGATGGATGCTCCAAGCCGCTTCGTCGATTGATAGATTCAGCGGCTGTGCGACCGCGATGTCGATGGCGCTGCGTGCGTGCTCTGTGTGCAGAGGCATGGTGCCGCCCAAAAACGACTCTCCTGAGACATAACCCAGCACGAGATCGGCATCGGTGACGGTCGCATATTGGCCACCCAGGCCATAACACGCCGGGCCTGGCGCGGCATTTGCGCTTTGCGGGCCGATCTGAAGCATGCCGATGTCGTTGACGAGTGCGATGCTGCCGCCGCCGGCGCCGATTTCGATCATTTCGATCACCGGAATTTGCAAGGGCAGGCCACTGCCTTTAGCAAAACGCTGCGAGCGGCCAAATTCGAATTGGTCAGCCTTGACAGGCGCACCATCTTCGATCAAACATAGCTTGGCTGTGGTGCCGCCCATGTCGTAGGCTAGCAGTTGTGACACGCCTGCATTACTCCCAACATAGGCCGCCGCCGCCGCGCCGCCGGCGGGCCCAGATTCGATCAGTCGCACCGGAAAGCGCGTCGCCGTCGCGACGTCCACTAGACCGCCATCCGAGGTCATGATCAGCAGGTTGGCAGTGATGCCGCGCATGCCCAAGGCCGTGCTCAGACCGTGCAGGTAAGCTTCCATTACCGGCTTGACGTAGGCGTTGGCCACGGTGGTGCTGGCGCGTTCGTATTCTTTGGCGTCTGACATCACGTCGCACGACAGGCACACTTCGATACCGGGCATTAGGGCAGCAAGGAGCTCGGCGATGCGCCGCTCATGCGCGGCGTTGGCGTAGGAATGTAAAAGACAGACGGCCACGCTTTTAACTTGCTCGCACTGCAGTTTCTGCGCGATAGATTGCAGCGTGTTTTCTTTGAGTGCGCTCACGATATTGCCGCGCCAGTCGAGTCGCTCG
>CAMBJI010000242.1 GCA_945867725.1 Bordetella parapertussis | reverse complement strand
GTTAACTTTACAAAGCCGAAAACAGTGCGCGCCGAATATGACTCCTTGATGACCGCTTTGTCTTCCAAGAGTTTTATCGTCAGCGCGAATGTTGTTTTTTAGCACAGGGGTGATTATCGGCCAGTTTGCACTGTCCTGTCATCAAGTTGAAAAAATTGCTGGAAATAATCACGCTCAGTAATTGAAGTCTGTGGCGCAGTCCGTCTGCGTCAGATGCCTGATTGCGCTTGTCTAATTAATGGAGAAATTGAATGAACAATACCCCCACCCGTCTGATCGCTGCGAAGCGCATCGCTGTTGCGGTTGCTACAGTTTGCGCCACGCTCGCTGCCCCTGCCTACGCGGCTGATGATGTTAAGAATGTGCTCGACCTGATGCTGAAGAAGGGTGTTATTTCGCAGCAGGATTATGACCAGTTCATGAAAGACAATGCTGATTCGGCTGAGAACAAGCAGTTCAAGGAGCAGCGCTTGGACAAAGACGTCGCCAAGTCGAACGCATTTATGTTAAAGCGCGAGAAAGACGGTTCAGTAAAGCCGACAGGTTTTGGTTTCATTTCGGCCGATGGCCAAAACGAGATCAACTTGACCGGTCGTCTTCACTACGATGCCAGATTTTTTGACACGCCATTTACGGAGGGTTTTGAGGACTTTACCGGTGCAGCCAAGTCAGGAAATCAGTATGATGCCAGAAGGGCTCGAATTGGTGTTAACGGTAAGTTCATGAAGGATTTTTCTTTTGAGATGGTTTTTAATGCTGCTTCGTCGGATAGCAGCAACATTGATACCGGTTGGGTTAATTATGGTGCAGTAAAAGAATTTCAGGCTCGTGTTGGTCGATTCAAGCAGCCATTTAATTTGGAGGAGTACGGTACGAGTTCCAACAACATTGATTTTATTGAGCGGTCGTATGTCAATCAAATTGGCCCCGGTAAAAAAATGGGTGCGATGCTTCACGGAGTTCCAAAAGATGGCATAGTGTATGCGGTCTCGACTTGGCAAAATACTAATTCCGTGATCTCTGGTTCAGGTAATATTGAGACCGGCGCCCGATTGGCAGCAGATTTTGCAAAAATTGCAGGCATTAACGATCAGGTTATGCATCTCGGATATGCGGGCAGTTCTGGAACTCAGGACGTGGCTGCATCATCCACCTTGGCAACCATAGTATCTATTCGCTCTGAGCATCGCGGCGTAGAGGCATACAAATCAACTTTTGGTTCTACTACAACCGCAGCTACTACCGGCCAGTCCTACATCGATAAAAAACTGAGTGGAGTGGAGCTTGCTTATGCATTTGGACCATTTAAATTGCAGAGCGAGTACTCTACCGCGAGGTATAGCGCTATAAACAATACTGCAGCAGCTAGCAATGAAGGTAATGGCGACTTAAAAACCAAGTACATTGCCGCCGTTTACAACTTGACAGGCGAAAAGTGGTCAGATTCTTATAAGGATGGTGGCTTCGGATCGATCAAACCTAACAGTAATTTTGATGCCAAAGGTTCAGGTATTGGCGCGTGGCAGGTTGGAGTAAGAATGTCAAGCTACGACGCAACATCTTTATCAGGTACCGAAACAGGTTCAGAGAAAGGTAAAACTACAACGGTTGGTTTAACTTGGTTTATTAACCCCAATGCTCGGATACTGCTAAACCATTCAATCACGAAGTTCGATACAGCACTTACCACTGGCTTCCTTGGGTATGCCACTGGCGGAACTACAGCGTTGGGCGACACCGAAAGGGTCACTACAATCAGAGGTCAGTGGAATTTTTAAAAATATCTTAATCCTATATTTAGCCCCTTCGGGGGCTTTTTTTATTGTGGCTGTGAAGTCATCCTAGTGCATTAAATGAAAGATCATATCCTTCAGGCACTGAGCGCTAACCAGAGCGGCCTGATTTGGGCTTTTCAGTGCCAGAAATCAGTGCCGTTCAGATCATTATCTTTGTCAGAAGTACCGGCAATTTCCAGAGCTATCGAGACCAATGATGCCGGCGGCTTTATATGGCTTCATTTCAATCTCAGTCAGGCGTCCACCGAAAAATGGCTGCGCGAGCATACGCCGCTACCCCCCGAGTTCTATGAAGCGCTGCAGCAGGGTTCTCGTTCGACGCGTATTGAGTTGGTCGACAATGCGCTCATTGCAGTAGTGAATGATGTTCTTCACGGTTTTTCATTTGATCCTGCCGAGACATCGACCTTGTGGATGTATGTCACACCGACCCTGGTCATTAGCGCGCGTCGAAAGCCCCTAAAATCGGTGGATCGTCTGCGTCATGCAGTTCAGAACGGCGCGCAGTTTCGTACGACGGTCGAGTTATTGATTCATCTGCTGCGGGATCAGGCAGATGTACTGATCGACATCGTGCGTGAGACAGTGGCGCGCGTCGACAAGATTGAAGATGATCTGCTTGCCGAGCGTCTGAATACCAAGCGGGCGAGTCTTGGCAACCTGCGCCGCGTCCTGGTGCGTCTTCAGCGCCTGATGGCGCCCGAGCCAGCTGCGCTTTTTCGCTTGTTGCAGCGCCCACCTCAGTGGATTGACGAACTGGATTTGCAGGATCTCAGACAATCGAGTGAGGAATTTTCTGCCGTGCTGGTTGATATGGCCTCGCTGCAGGAGCGTATCAAGCTCTTGCAGGAAGAAATCGCTGCGATGGTCAATGAGCGTAACAGCCGCAGCCTGTATACGTTGACGGTGTTTACCGTGATGGCGCTGCCCATCAACATGATTGCGGGCTTGTTTGGCATGAATGTCTCGGGTATTCCGCTGGCCGATCACGCGCACGGTTTCTGGATGATCGTGAGCTTGGTGATTTGCGCGACGGGGATTGCGTTTTGGGCCTTGACGCGGCAGCGACGTGATCGCTGATTGACGGGTCGCGCTCTGCAGAGCGGTCCGTTTAAAATAGGGCGATGTTTAAATTCAGCAAGCCATTTTCGACCAGTAGCGCGTCGCTGCTGCTTCTCCTTGTTCTCGTTCTCTCAGCCTGTCAAACGCCGCCCCAAGCGCCGGTCGTATCGACCACGGTGCCTGATGCGCGTGTTGATCTCCCTTCAACATCTGTCACGCCGCCGGCGAATCCACCCGTCCTGGTACAGCCTCCGCGCACCCTTAAGGTCGCGCTTGTTCTCGGCGGCGGTGCCGCACGTGGCTTCGCGCATATCGGCGTCATCAAGGCGCTGGAGGCACAGGGCATTTTTCCTGACATGGTGGTCGGCACCAGCGCTGGTAGTCTGGTAGGCGCGCTCTATGCCGCTGGCAATAACGGCTTCGCGCTGCAAAAGCTGGCGATGGAAATGGATGAGGCGGCGATTTCCGATTGGTCGGTGCCCTTGTTTTCACAAAGTTCGGGCGTCATCAAAGGTGAGGCGGTGCAGCTATATGTGAATCGCGCGGTCAATAATCAGCCAATTGAAAAACTGAAAATCCCTTTCGGTGCGGTGGCAACGGATTTGCACACGGGGCAGGCGATTCTGTTTAGGCGCGGCAATACCGGCGCTGCTGTGCGCGCGTCCTCGGCGGTGCCGGGTGTTTTTCAGCCGATGAAAATCGGCGGTGCAACGTATGTGGATGGCGGTCTGGTGTCTCCGGTGCCAGTGAGTTTTGCGCGCAAGATGGGCGCAGATTTTGTGATTGCAGTGAATATCTCGGTGCAGCCGGAGGCGCAACCTGCGTCGGGTACGCTGGAAATTTTGTTGCAAACCTTTGCGATCATGGGGCAGAGCTTGAATCAGTATGAGTTGCGCGACGCGGATGTTGTGATTCGCCCCGAGCTGGCGACGATGAAGGGCAATGATTTCCAGCAGCGGAATGTCGCGATCATGGCGGGTGAGCGGGCAGCTACGATGCAGATGGGGGAGATTAAACAACGGTTGAAGGCTAAACGGGTGGGACCTTAAAACTACGGTGATTTTGCGATTAGTTGGGTGATGCTCAAGTGGCTTTGTGTTTTTAA
>CAMBJI010000241.1 GCA_945867725.1 Bordetella parapertussis | reverse complement strand
GGATTAGACGTAATCAGACCTAGGCTCATCGCTGTATCGGCATCAAGCGCGTTACCGATCTGCGCGCGGGCTAGCGACAGCTGCACCTCGTCGTCATAAAAACGTCGCGACAAACGGGACTGCCCGGTAATCATTGGCAGCAAACCGAAATTCATATCTGAGAGCGAAAGCTTCGGCGCTACATCCGGCGTATCGGGCAGCGCAAGCATGTAGCTGCGATCAGCGGCAAACGCCAGCTCGGCCAACGTACCGGCAAAACACGAACCCTCATCGATCAGCGCGAACAAACTGCGCGAGGACACATCAATGCGTGCGAAGGTACGGCGCAGCAGTCCGATAGTTTCGCGTACCAGCCAGTGCGACTGCTGTGCGACCAAAACAGCATCACAGGCAAGCACTTTGGCTGCATCACCCTCGGTCTTCAATAGCCAGGTACCGATATCGATCACATTCGTGCGCAGGTGCAGTATGGCGTCATCCAACTCGCGCGCCATTTGCAATGGCCACCAGTGCACGCCGGCGGCCTCAATGCCGACGATGTCTAATGGCTGATCAGCCGCAGGGGCTTTGACGGTCAGGGTTGCGGTGCGTGCCTGACGATAAATGTTGACCGAAACGAATTCATAATCAATGCCATCGTCAGAGAATGTGCGTGATAGCGGCGTGAGTTTCACACCCTTGCCGTTGGAAGGACGCTCACTCTGCTCTGCGAGTTTCAACGCATGCGCTCGAACGGTCTCGGCGAAGGCAGCGGGCTTGGCAATCTCGTCGACCAGCTTCCAGTCTTTTGCCTTTTGTCCGCGCACCCCTTCGGATGTCGTACAAAAAATGTCTGCAAGGTCGTGCCTTACCTTGCGCTTGTCGGTCAGTCGCGTTAGTCCACCTGTGCCTGGCAGGACGCCGAGCAGAGGCACCTCGGGCAAGCTCACGGCCGAGGAACGGTCATCCACCAAAATGATCTCGTCACACGCTGCTGCCAGCTCATAGCCACCACCGGCGCAGGCGCCATTGACGGCCGCGAGAAATTTCAGCCCACCATGCTGGCTGGAGTCTTCCAGACCATTGCGCGTCTCATTGGTGAATTTACAGAAATTGACCTTCCACGCATGCGAGGATTTACCAAGCATGAAGATGTTCGCACCCGAACAAAAGATGCGATCGCGTCCGCCAGTGATGACTACCGTGCGCACTTGAGGGTGTTCGAAACGAATCCGCTGAACCGCATCATAGAGCTCGATATCGACGCCCAGATCATAAGAATTGAGCTTGAGCTTGTAGCCTTCGCGCAGCCCGCCGTCCTCATCGACTTTCATCGTCAGCGTCGCAATCGGCGCACCCTGCCCGTCGATCTCCAGCGTCCAGTGCCGGTACTGGTCGGGGGACGTCTGATAGTTGACGGTGAATGGTGAGGTCATGGCTGTCTTTGTTGCAATATTATGCATTTAAAGTATAGAAACGCACTATATTGCATTAAGGAAGGCGCGTCAACGTCGTCCCGCATCCCCTAAAAATGAGGGAAATGCCGGCCCTGCCCCGCTCAATTTCTACAAAGCCACCACCCTGCGTGGTCAATGTCTTGCAGTCATTAGCTTTAGATCAAATTTGCGGGAATGACACTACGTAAAATTGTGTGGGTCAACGGCATCACCATGACATGAAGCTCACCCTCACTTACCACCAACTTTGATCGAGTCATTCATGAAACCAATCAGCCGCTCCTATTCAAAGACTTCGTCACCTCCATCAGTCACTGGCGCTCACGATACCGCGCCTCCAAAGATGCCAGTTATGAAAGAAAGGTCACATACGTGCAGGACATTTTTAAATGACTTACCTGAACGAGTCACTATTGTCGAAGTAGGTGCACGGGATGGTTTGCAAAACGAAATAAAAACAGTGTCCAACAATGTCAAGATCGAATTAATCAATCGCTTTACCCAAGCCGGATTCGAAAAAATTGAAGTGGGATCTTTTGTTTCGCCCGATTGGGTACCCCAAATGGCGGGTTCGGCTGAGGTAATGGCAAGAATCACTCACAAAGAAGGCGTGGAGTACTCCGTATTGGTACCCAACATGACAGGATTTAAAGCCGCAATCGCAGGCGAATTTCTTCCAGAAAAAATCGTGATCTTCGGCTCCGCTTCTGAAATATTTTCTAAAAAAAATATTAATTGCTCGAAAGCGGAATCGATGGAGCGCTTCAGCGAGGTTGCACGAAAGACCAAGGAACACGGCATGCAGTTACGCGGCACGGTCAGCTGCGCCTTTGGCTTTTATGGCGATCAGGTCACACTGGAAGACGTGACCGAGGTTGTGGCCAATTTCCGTGAGCTTGACTGTGATGAGATTAACATTGCGGACACCATCGGCGTGGCGACACCCAACCATGTGTACGAACTTCTGGAGCACCTCAAGGATGAAGTTCCAGTCAATCAGCTCTCCATGCATTTTCACGATACTTATGGGCAAGGCATAGGGAATATCTGCGCCAGCCTTCAAGCGGGAATAACGACGTTCGATTCTTCAGTCGCTGGCCTCGGAGGCTGCCCCTATGCCAAAGGCGCTACCGGCAATGTAGCGACGGAAGACGTGCTGTATCTGCTGCACGAATTGGGAGTCAAGACAGGGGTCGATTTAAATGCAGTCGCTGATACGGGCCGGTTTATTCTGGATCACATTGGCCGCAAATCGGGAAGCCGGGTTGGGGATGCCATCATCGCAAAGCGTGAACCGACGATAAAACCTGGTCCGGCAAAACTCTAATCTCAAAACATAGATGCAGGGAGACGCCGACGGCGATGACCACAAGCGAACTTTCCTGCGCCGAATTCTATTTACAAGCGGTGCTTGGTTTTTGGGGACCCTGGACGGAATTCACGCAAAAATTTGACGATCGGCCTCTGCATGAAACGTCGCGCGCACTCCTCGGGCGTATACCCACTGCGATTGATGAGCCTTAAATTTGCACCTGCATTCAGCAGAACCCTCATTGAATGAAGATTTCCCAGTTCGGCAGCGTAGTGCAGTGCCGTGTCACCGTCGCCGTCTGCCACATTGATTCCCACGCCATGAGAGATCAACAAACTGACCAGATACTCTCCATTCTTTTTGGCCGCTGCAAGCATCAATGGCTGCACGCCCTCATTGTTCGCCAAAGACAAATCGGCACCCGCTTCGATTAAAGCTCTGGCAGCTTTCAAGCTCCCCGAACGGATCGCTAGGTGCAGCGGCGTATCGCCATTTTTGTCCTTGACATTCAAATCTGCGCGCTTGGCAGTGAGCAAGCCGATCGCCCGGCTGTTACCCATCTGTGCAGAAAAATGCAATGCGGATTTTTGTCCATAACCCGTGACTGCGTTGATTTCCAGAAGCGGCGATTCCAACACTGCCTTAATGACTTCGTTATTTCCAAATCCAATTGCGACGTGAAGGAGATTGTATTTTTCATCCCCGAAGATAAACCACGTGCTCGGATTCGCCCCTGCCTTAACCAGACGCCTGACTGCACCGACAGATCCCGCTAACACAGCAACGTGCAATGGTCTTTCACCTGCCTTATTTTTTGCATTGATATTTAGTCTAACATCCATACAAAAATCAATCAGCTCCAGATCTTCCGTCTCTGCAGCGATGTGCAGTAGTGAATTTCCCTCGTGATCCACACCATCCAGAGGCCAATAATGATCCGCCAGCACTGTCAATTTCTTGACGACATCCCTGTCGGACTCAACTACTTCAAAAATTGATTGCTCGTCGAGGTGCATCCAAATATCTTTGCCAAATTTTTTTATCGTTTTTTTAACGGCAGAAGCACTTCCGTGCGCCAGTTTTTCTTCCAGAACCCGCGCCGCCTTCGTTGCCAAGCTCTGGCTGACAGCCTTAGTAATCACCATGGGCTGGGGCGTGGATTTGAGTGGCGAGAAAGACGCCGATTGAGTTGGCGTTTTGAAGGAGACTGTCGCCCCACTGATCGATGCC
>CAMBJI010000240.1 GCA_945867725.1 Bordetella parapertussis | reverse complement strand
GTCAGTGTCATCAGTGATGCCATCAACGACGATATCGATGAGGAATCCGAATCCGGCATTCAGAATGAGATGCCCGAACTCAGCGGGATACCCGGCGATAGTGCGGCGATTGAAATGGCAGAGCCGCAAATCACTGCACCGCCCAATCCGGAGTAACACGCGTGGCGCTGGCCGACCGTCAATTGCTGTTCATCGCTGTCGCGACTTCAATACTGCTTCATGCAGTACTGCTGTCGATACGTTTTGTCAGTCCGGATGATCTGCAGTTTAAGCCTATCGATCGTGGGTTGGAGATTATTCTCGTCAACACCGCTGACCAGCGCGCTCCCTTGCAGGCCGATGCGCTGGCGCAGGCAAACTTGAACGGCGGCGGCAACGCCGAGCGCGGTCGGGCGACATCGCCTCTGCCGGATTCAGGTCGCACCAGCGACGGTACGCTGCTGGAAATGCAACGGCAACGTGTCGCCGAACTTGAACAGCAACAAGCTCGAATGCTGGCGCAACTCACCACAAGCAAAGCTGAGCATGTGTTGCCGCAACCGGAGCAGACCAAGGCAACAGAACCAGGCGTCGCACCTGAATCCGAAGCTAGCGCTCGCTTGCTTGCACGCCGCGAAGCCGAAATTGCGCGTGAAATTGCCGATTACAACAAGCGCCCCGTCAAGACCCAGCTCACCCCCAGCACACGGCGTGTTGAGTACGCGATGTATTACACTGCCTTACAACAGCGCATAGAGCAGACCGGCACGCGGTATTTTCCTGAGCGTGATGGCAAAAAAATGTATGGCGAGCTCGTCGTGTATATCCCGGTTTTTCAGGATGGCTCGATTTACGAAAAAGAGGGTGGGCCGCGGATCGAACGCAGTTCAGGTAATGCAGCGCTGGATCAGGCGGCATTGCTGATCGTTCGACGGGCTGCACCGTTCGGATCGTTTCCTCCAGCCTTGCGCCGGGATGGCAACGCACATGTGTGGGAAATCGTCACCCGTTTTCATTTCACTCGCGATCAGACACTGGAGTCGCGTTCGACCGGAGTTTTGCCTTGACACTCGAATCTGTGCCTGACCGTTATGCAGTGATCGGCAATCCGATTGAGCACAGCAAATCACCGCAAGTGCACGCCTTGTTTGCGCAGCAGACACTGCAGACGATGCGCTATGAGCGTTTGCTCGCTCCTCTTGACCATTTTGTCGATAGCGTTCATGAGTTCATCGGGCAGGGCGGTCGCGGTGCTAATGTCACCGTACCCTTCAAGCTCGAAGCCTTCGCGCTAGCGCAAGAACTCACGCCGCGCGCGCAGGCAGCGGGTGCGGTCAATACACTGAGTTTTTCCGCGGATGGCATCAAAGGTGACAACACCGATGGCATTGGGCTGGTGCGTGACATCACGCGCAATGCGGGTGTACCGCTCAAGAACCGCTCAGTGTTGTTACTCGGGGCCGGTGGTGCGGCACGCGGTGTGATCTTGCCACTGATTGAAGAAAACATTGCAGGTCTGGTTATAGCTAATCGCACGCAGCCGAAAGCGATGGAGCTCGCACAGCAGTTTTCTCACAGCGGCGTACTTGTGTCGCCCGCAGCGTTTGATCAGCTTGACCAGTGTTTTGATGTCATCATCAATGCCACATCAGCCAGTCTGGATTCCGCCTTGCCCCCGTTGCCCGACTGCGTATTTGGTCCCCAGACGCTGGCCTACGACATGATGTATGGCGCTCAGCCAACGATCTTCATGCAGCATGCTGCTCAACACGGTGCTGTCGTTCGCGACGGTTTGGGTATGTTGATCGAGCAGGCGGCTGAATCCTTCTTCGTCTGGCGCGGTGTGCGCCCCGAGACAGCCCCGGTGTATCACTGGCTGCGAGGCCAGCTATGAGCTCTCGCGGATCTGGAAAAGCGAAAGGCTCCGGTCGTGGTCTGCTGTTCTGGATTATTGGCGTTCCCTTGTTGCTGGTGCTGCTGCTGCAGGCTTGGTATTTCCTGCATATTTGTTGGTGGGTTAATCACAATCCTCAGTCCACATCATTCATGCGCGAACAGTTGAGCAAGATTCGCGAGAAAAATCCTGCCGCCCAACTGCAGCATCGCTGGGTGCCCTATAACCGTATTTCCAATAACCTCAAGCGCGCCATCATTGCTTCGGAAGACGCCAATTTTGCCGAGCACGAAGGTGTCGACTGGGATGCGCTGCAACGCGCCTATGAAAAAAATGCGAAAAAGGGCAAGGTGGTGTCCGGTGGATCGACTATTACCCAGCAGCTTGCAAAAAATCTTTTTTTGTCAGGCCAGCGCAGCTACCTACGCAAAGGGCAGGAGATGATCATCACTTTCATGCTTGAAATGATGATGGATAAACGCCGCATCTTCGAGATTTACCTGAATGTCGTCGAATGGGGTACCGGTGTCTTCGGTGCCGAAGCGGCGTCCATGCGTTACTTCGGCAAGCCTGCCTCCGCGCTGGGTCCGCAAGAGGCAGCGCGGCTGGCTGTGATGCTGCCCAATCCGCGCTACTTCGGACGCCATCTCGATTCCGGCTATCTGGCCCGCCGATCTAGCCTGATCCTATTGCGCATGCGCACGGCCGATTTGCCCTGACTGCGAAGCGGGTTCAATCGATCTCCGGAACGCTTGCCTGAGGCGACCGATCTCAGTACACTTGCGCTGTTTTTGTAATCGGAGACCTACCTTGGGTAGTCCCAAATCACATTCCCATCCGTCGTTCGACGGGCTTTTCGCAAGCTAGCGCGTTTTCCTCCAGTGCCCGCTTGCCAAATATGGGTAAGCTGGTGCGCATGGCCTTCGGGCCGCGTTCCCTGATGTTTTACATGTTGCGCGATCCGCGTGGCGCATGCTGCATTGACTGCGGCCGGGAGAACTTATGATCAATGTATTCGTCCTGCAAAACGGTCGTCTGAGTCAGATTCCTATCGAGTCGCGCGAGGATCTAGTCAATGTCACGCCTGTCTGGCTCGACCTGACGGATCCCAGTGATGAAGAGCGTGACTGGGTCAGCAGTATTTTTGGTGTGATGCTGCCGGATGAAGATGAGGTCAAGGATATCGAGGCCTCAGCGCGTTATTACGAAGCCGACAATGGTGATCTGCACTTGCGCTCCGATTTTCTGCTCGAAGAAGATGAGGACGAGTCACGGGTCGTGACGGTTGCCTTCATCCTTGCTCGAAACATGCTGTTCTCCCTGCATAACGATGATCTACCCGTATTTCGTCTGGTGCGCATGCGCGCACGCTCACGCCCCGGCTCGATTGGCGACTTCAAGGATGTGCTGCTCGACTTGTATTCCACGGATGTCGAATACTCAGCCGATGCGCTCGAGGGTATCTATCAGAATCTTGAAGAGGTCAGTCGCAGCGTCCTGCAGAAAGATATCAGTGACCAGGACGCAGCCGCATCGCTCAATGCCATGGCGCGAGAGGAAGATTTGAATGGTCGCATCCGTCGCAACATGATGGATACCCGACGCGCGGTGAGTTTCATGATGCGCGGACGCTTGCTGAGCCCTGATCAATTTGATGATGCGCGCCAGATTTTGCGTGACATCGAATCACTCGATGGTCACACCGCTTTCTTGTTCGACAAGATCAACTTCCTGATGGATGCAACGGTCGGTTTCATTAACATCAACCAGAACAAGATCATCAAGATCTTCTCAGTGGCATCGGTTGCCTTTCTGCCGCCGACACTGATTGCCAGTATCTACGGGATGAACTTCCGCATCTTGCCGGAGCTGGACTGGAGTTTTGGTTATCCGTTCGCGATTGTGCTGATGATCGCCAGTGCGGTGACGCCGTTTTTGTACTTCCGTCGGCGAGGCTGGTTGGGCTGATTTGATTGCGCCGATGGATGCAGGCGCAAGTCTGGGGCTAACCGTTTTTCTAAGGTCATCCCGGCGCAGGCCGGGATCCAGTGTCTTTCGTTGTAGACAAGCAGCTCAAACTGACTGGCGCTCAACACAAGTCAGGATC
>CAMBJI010000239.1 GCA_945867725.1 Bordetella parapertussis | reverse complement strand
AAGCGAATTTTCGTGCTCGGCGCCACGGGAACCATTGGGCTCGCTACCGTTCGCTCATTGATACAGCAAGGTCATGAGGTGGTGTGCTTTATTCGTTCCAGCGCGGGTGCGCGAGGGGCTCTGCGAGCGGAAGAGAGTATTAAGTTGTTCGAAGGTGCATCCGTTCGCTTTGGTCAGGTGGGCGATCCCCTATCGCTACGTGATCAGGGATTTAAAGGTGAGAAATTTGATGTGCTCGTATCATGCTTAGCCTCGCGCACGGGCACGCCTAAAGATGCATGGGCTATCGATTATCAAGCGCATGTTTATGCCTTAGAAGCGGCAAAGAGTGCAGGTGTTTCGCACTTTGTTTTGCTGTCAGCGATTTGTGTTCAGAAGCCTCTGTTGGCGTTTCAGCAGGCAAAGCTGGCTTTTGAGAAGCAGTTAATTGAATCGGGTGTTACTTATTCTATTGTTCGACCCACCGCCTTTTTCAAATCATTGTCAGGTCAGATAGGTCGATTAAAAAAAGGTAAACCTTTTCTTTTGTTTGGCGATGGAACCTTGACTTCATGCAAGCCAATTAGTGACGGCGATCTGGGTGATTTTATTGCCGACTGTATTCGTGATCAGAATCGACACAATCGTATTCTTCCCATAGGAGGGCCGGGCGCAGCGATTACTCCGAAAGAGCAAGGTGAAAAACTGTTTACTTTATTGGGGCAGAACGTTCGTTTCAAGCACATACCGGTTGCACTCATGGATGTGATCATTAATGTCCTAAGTTTCTTGGGACGATTTATTCCAGCGTTGGCGGATAAAGCTGAATTGGCTCGTATAGGTCGTTATTATGCGACCGAGTCCATGTTGGTGTGGGATGCGCATGCAGCCGTCTATGATGCAGATGCAACGCCCTCTACTGGGACACAAACGTTATTTGATTTTTATGCTGATCTGGTTCAGGGTGCCGAGGTGCCTGAACGAGGTGATCATGCAGTTTTTTGAAAAATCTTCGAGGTGATCCGACGGTGATTGCATTTACTCTGTAGGCGAAGAGCAAATGCAGTGTCTGCGTCGTCTGATGGCGCCGTAGTGATACAGATTCAGAAATACAGATTCAGAAAAATTGGCGTTACCGGTTCAGAAATTGTTGACATTACCTTTGACGATGGTGCCGGTGCCTTGCACTTTATTATCCTTCACCCATTGCACCGTTGTGCCTTTGACAGAAGCGCGCCAGCAATCTTTGGGCTGACCCTTATATTTCCAGCACATGGTGTCACCCTCGATGCGCCAAACTGCCTGGTAATCTTTGCCTGAAACCGTACCGTCTTTTGCGTAAAACTCCGTGTAACGACCGGAAGCTTGCATTGAACCTTCAACCGTATTACCGGCCACCGCTTTTTTTATTTGTTCGCCAGTGGAGAGTGGTGGAAGATCGGCAGCCTGGGCATAACCAGCCAAGGCAAGAAAAAATCCAGCAAGGTAAAACCGCATGATGACACTCCGTCGAAAAAGGTCAAACCTATCGGCATCAAAAACAATTCAAGATGAATTGAGCACAGCCGTATTGGAAATTTATCCGGAAGCGCTTGCTGTGTGTGAAACCAGTTTCAGGCGCGGCGAAAGCACATCGTCGGGACGCTCGCCGATGAAGCGATCCTGGTCCCAGTATCCCTCTTGCTTGCTACCATCCGCGTTGGTCAAGAGACCATAGCCGTGGAATTGACCTTCTTGCCAATCGCCGATATAGGTCGCACCGTCAGACCAGGTATAGGTTCCTTGGCCGTGAAAGAAATCATTGACCCAGCCGCCCGTGTATTTGTCGCCATCGGCATAAATCTCTGTTCCCTGACCGTGCCGTCTGTTGTCTTTGTAATCACCGACATACTGGTCACCGCAAACCCAGGTGAATGCACCTTTGCCGTGCTTTTTTCCTTCTTTGAATTCGCCGACATATTTTTTGCCACAAGCGGAAATGAAAGTTCCATTACCGTTAGGTAGACCATTTCGCAGTTCACCGTAGTACATCGCTCCGTCGGGCCAGGTGTGCATGCCTTGGCCGAAGGGTTTGCCCTGCTTGAATTCGCCAACAAATTTTTTACCGCTGGGGAAAACCTCGGCACCATGCCCGTCAGGTATGCCGTTGTCAAAGCTTCCGACATAGCGTTTGCCATCGATCGAGTTATAGACGCCTTGTCCGTGCCGCGTGCCATTCTTGTATTCACCGATGTACTTATCGCCATTCGCGAAGACATAAGTACCTTGGCCATGCCTTGTACCCTCAAGGTACTCACCGACGTATTTTTCGCCGTCAGTGTAGGTCATCATGCCTTTGCCGTGATATTGGCCATGCTTGAATTCACCCACATACTTTTCACCATCAGCGAAGAATAGGCGTAGCAAACGCTCCATCAGATGGCGCAGCGGTTTGTTGTCTTCAGATGAAGTGCTCATAACATGCCCGTCTATCACATCTTTGCGTCCACCTTGCCTCGGTATCTGGCATGGAAGGAATAGTACCTGGCTAACTCTATGTTTTTCTGCGACCGCAATGAATCACTTTACAACAGCGCAGCGGTTAGTTTGCTAGTCGCGCATCGCTTGAAGATAAACACAGAGAAGCCCGGATAGCGTTAAATTGCCATTTTAATAAATCCGGCCAAGTCTGTTCTTCATGCGGGATATCCCCGCAGTCTCATCGGAATAATTTACCAGAACATGAGCGCAAAAAGAGAAATCGGTTGCCGAAAGTTGGCAGCTGCCTATTTGGCATCATTTCCGGGCGAGGATTGTTGCCATGGACCTGAGGGCTTTATCCGGAACAGACGATGCCCAAGACTGGGAATTGCTTGAGATGTCAGCCTATCATCCAAGCCAAGGTTGAGGGATTACTGATCAAGGAAAGGCGACCCTGCAGTCAAAAAAAGCGATCGCGCTTTCCTGCGTATCGACGCGATAGTTAAGCTATGAGTGCGTTTGCGATCCATTCGGGTTTGCCAATCTCCTTTTGGAATAACGTCCCCCATTTCATTTCATAGCTTTCCGAGGGATCCTGCCGTAGCCTAGACCGATCGAACCCGCTACCGCCGCACTCGATGTCATCTGAAACTGCTATCTCCCTGCTTATTGTTTCGGACCAATGTGTCCACGAACCATGGCAAGCCCAAGCACTGCCACGATCATCGATCCGCCCAGCAGGTTCAGATAGGCGGATGCGCCACCCGCAGTAATCATGGCCGCTCCGGCAAAGGAACTCACAAATGCACCTACCCGACCAAATGCCATCGCCGAAGCTGCGCCTGTCGTCCGAATCAGGGTCGGGTACATATGGGCACAGAGGGCGAACAATGCGCATTGCAGTGCCGTCACAAATAATCCATGGAAGCCCAAGCCCCACAGAAAGGTATTGGTATCCAGTGTGATGCTGACGATTTTGAGTGAGAATGCAGTGACCGCTGACATCGCGGCCCAGAAGGTCATCGGCCAGCGTGAGCCGAAACGGTTGATAGCGAGGGCACACAACACCGCGCCAATCACGCCGCCAAAGTTATACGCCGTAAGACCCATGCCCGCCAATGCAGGCGACAAGCCCTCAGTGGTCAGCATGGTGGGCAGCCAGCTGAACGCAGTGTAGATTGATAACTGCGTCATGAAGAAGCTGATCCACAGCCACACGGTATCGGAAGCCCGTCCATGACGAAAGAGGTCAGCGATACTGCCGCGCTTTGCATTTTCGATGACACCGTCGGTGAATTCTTTGATGTGGCTAACTTCATGTGACATGCGCGCCATCAGCGATCGCAACTCCTCCCAGCGAGCCGACTGGCGTGCGAGATACTTGGGTGATTCGCGCAGCACAAATATCAAAAATATTGCGTAAGCAATCGGCAGGGCGCCACCGATGAAGAAAAAAGTCCGCCATCCATGAATAGGTAATATCTGACCAGCAGCCAGACCAGCCAGCATGCCACCGAGGGGATAGCAAACAATGGCGGTAGT
>CAMBJI010000238.1 GCA_945867725.1 Bordetella parapertussis | reverse complement strand
CCAGTAGTTTATCCAGCCCCGGGACATGGGTACTAAGGCGCTGTATGGGCAGCTTATTTGGCATCTTCAATCTCCTGGTTGGCGGGAATCCTTTTGGTGTCGGCATCGCCCCAAGAGGCGTTCAAGATTTCAGTGGTTAAATCCTCGCCAATCAGCGAAGCGAGTATGTCTGTAAAAGTCATTAACAGCTGATAGTTGGCAGTGTTCAATCCGACCAGATCCTGTTCTGTTAATGCAGCTTCCTATTCTGCAAGCCAAGTGGTGGGCGAGATTTCCGCATCAAAATTTGGCAGCGCTGGAAAAGTTGCGCGCAATTTATGCAGACTTCGAGAATACAAAATCAAAAATCCCTTTTCGCCGACGAGGGACATGAGTTCATCCGAGAATTTTTTCCAAAGCCCAATAGCTCCCGATGCTTTCCCGATCGGCATCATCGTCAAGTGAGATTGAATCAATTGCATTCTTTGATTCACTTTTGATTTCATACCTCAAGTTAACGCTTGAACTTCAAAAAGATAAATGCCAAGTTTGGATTCGCTATTTATCAATAGCGTTCAAAGAATTGTTTTAAAAGTGATGTTCAATAGGAGAAAGTTCCAGAAGCTTAGACACGCATTACTAGAAATCGTTGTCTGCTCTAAAAAAATGAAGCCTTCTCGCAAAGCAATGGCGTGCACGACTGGCGCGACTCTTTGAAACCTAGATATTTCCGAGGCTTCGCTGAGGACGCCGAGAAGGTTCTTTCTCTTTGAGATACCGATTTGAAGTTTGTTCTAATGGATCAAGTGTGATGGGCTGCCAACAACGAAGTATTTGGGGCAAGAGGCACCGATGACGAAGATCAAGTGGCTTGAAGTATGAGGCGTTGATTGATGCGATTAAGATTTTCGGCAGCAAGGCCTCCATTACATCCACACCAACAACATCTGAAGAATTACTTACCGATAGCGAGGATGCATCTCCTCGTTCAAGCTGTGCGCCGAACTTTAACTATCTAAAATTACCAAACTCTTGGAAAATTTGGTGGGTAAGCGTTTATAAGTTGTTTTTTTCCAGCGAATGAAGTGCATCAACGACTAACGCGGCCTCATCAAAGCTTTCATCAGCAAAATATTCACTACGCACAATGGCAACCTCCAGACCGGCAGCACGGGCGGCCAACAAACCATTGCGCGAATCTTCGATCGCACAACATTCGCCAGCTGTCATATTCAGGCGCTTGAGCGCGAGCAAATAGGCTTCGGGGTCTGGCTTTTTCGCGGCGACATCTTCACCGCAAACAATCACTTCCGGCGCGGGCACGCCAAGTGGTGCGAGCGAATACGTCCACAGAGCTTCCCAGTTACCGCGACTGGTGGTGGTCACCACGCCCCAGCCGATGTTCTGACGCGCCAAGTGCATCACTAGCTCACGGAATCCGGCTCGCGGCGCGACCGCGCCGGCCGCCATGATGGCGGCGAAATGACGGTTCTTGTTTTTGTGAACCTGCGCGAGCTGTTCACGCAGAGCCTCTGCATCACGGCCACTCTCGGTGGCAAAGCGCATCAGACGCTCGAAGCCGCCCGTGGTTTTCAGCAATCGCTTGTAGTCAGCTGATGTCCAGCGCCAGTCCAATCCGGCTTCTTCCATCGCCTGATTGAACGCAGGCAGATGCGCCTGTCCTTCAGTCTCGGCAATGGTGCCATCGACATCAAACAGCACGCAGCGGTGCTGACCGGGCTGAATCATGCTCAGTGCACCTGTGCCCGCAACGCGCCTTTTTGATACAGGCTGGCCATCTGGTCCATGGTCATCGGTTTGATTTTGGAGGCCTTGCCGGCACAACCAAAGGCTTCGAAACGATCACGCACAACAGACTTTGCTGCCGCGGTTGCGGCTTTCAGAAAAGCACGTGGATCAAATTCGTCAGGCTTGTCAGCCATGGCCTTGCGCATCGCCGCCGTCATGGCCAGACGAATGTCGGTATCGATGTTGACCTTGCGTACACCGTGTTTGATACCTTCAACGATCTCTGACACGGGTACACCGTAGGTTTCTTTGATGTCCCCACCATACTGGCGAATCATGGCCAGATATTCCTGCGGTACGCTCGATGAGCCGTGCATGACAAGGTGAGTGTTCGGAATACGTTGATTGATTGCCCTGATGCGATCAATCGCCAGAATGTCGCCGGTCGGTGGACGACTGAATTTGTAAGCGCCATGGCTAGTACCAATTGCAATGGCCAGTGCATCGACATCTGTGGCCGCCACAAACTGCGCCGCTTCATCAGGGTCTGTCAGCAACTGGGAGTGATCGAGTGTGCCTTCAGCACCTACGCCATCTTCTTCACCGGCCTGTCCGGTTTCGAGCGAGCCCAGACAACCCAGTTCGCCTTCGACGGATACGCCAACGGCATGCGCCATCTCGACTACACGGCGTGTGACATTGACGTTGTAGTCATAGTCCGCCGGCGTTTTTGCATCTTCTTTGAGCGAGCCATCCATCATCACGCTGGAAAAGCCACTGCGTATCGATCCCTGACACACAGCCGGCGACGCACCATGGTCCTGATGCATGCAGACCGGAATATCCGGATACTGTTCGAGCGCAGCTTCAACCAGCTTGCGCAGAAACGGCTCGCCCGCATATTTGCGTGCGCCTGCCGATGCCTGAAGAATCACTGGGCTGTCGCATTCAGCAGCGGCCTGCATGATGGCGTGAATCTGCTCCATGTTGTTGACGTTAAAGGCGGGCAGGCCATAGTGATGCTCAGCCGCATGGTCAAGCAGCTGGCGCAAAGAGATCAATGCCATGGTGTTTTCTCCGAAAGTTTTTTGTAATGCGCTGCAGGCGCGCGTCAGAGATGCCGGAAGTAATTCGGCACTTCACGAATGTCCGGCACGATGCGGTCTGGCATCGCATCAGCGATGGGGCGACCCATGTTGTAACCATACGGCACAGCCCAGCAGACAACACCTGCCGCCTTGGCGGTCGAGACGTCGATCTCTGAATCACCAACGAATAATGATTCGCCCTGCGTTGCGCCCAGCGTGGCGAGACAGTGATCAATGACGGCTGGGTTAGGTTTTTTTACTGCCAGCGAGTCACCACAAATGACGAGCTCAAAAGCATTTTGTAAACCATGCTTTTCCAAAATACGGTCAGTGAAACGACGCTCTTTGTTAGTAACAATCGCCTGCTTTACACCATAGTCACGCGCTTTTTGGAGTGTCTCGAGTACATACGGGAACATTGTGCTGGTTGTGCCCGCTGTCGCTTCGTAGTAATGAATGAAACGTGCCATCACGTCATCCCAGGGTTCAACATCAGGGCCTTGGGTATGTTGCCAAGCGGTTTTCATCAGCCAACCGGTGCCGTGGCCTATCCAGCTGCGCACTTGGTCTTGACTGACACTACCGTGATCGAACTCTTTAAGCGTGAAATTGACGGCCTGTGCGATTTCACCTGCCGTCTCGAGCAGCGTGCCATCCAGGTCATACATAACGAGTGCCATTTTTTCTCCTCAAACAGCCGCAACAATTTGCGCGCTGGTGATGCCTAGGGTGTCGTACACCTGTGCCGCAGGTGCGGATTCGCCAAAACGCGCAATGCCGATTACGGCACCGGACAAGCCTACATACTTGCGCCAATAATCGGGATGACCGGCTTCAACGGCGATGCGTCGCACGCCCTCCGGTAAAACTTGCTGCTGATAGCCGATGGACTGTGCGTCAAACCGTGCCGTGCAAGGCATGGAGACAACGCGCACCTGCCTGCCCTGTGCCTTTAGCGCTTGCTGCGCTTCCATTGCCAGCATCACCTCAGATCCCGTGGCAATCAGAACCGCTTCCGGCGTTCCATCGCAATCGGAAAGCACATAGCCACCTTTGGCAATCGTCGCGGGATCAATTGCACCGGAGACCTGCGGAAGATTCTGTCGAGAGAGCATCAGCGCCGACGGCCCATCGTGACGCTCGATGGCGCTAGTCCATGCCACGGCCGTTTCCATGCCGTCACAAGGCCGCCA
>CAMBJI010000237.1 GCA_945867725.1 Bordetella parapertussis | reverse complement strand
CTTCGCATCCTTGGCTACGCGCGCTCGCTGCGGCGCTGGCTTGGCTTCGTTCACAGCAGCCTTGGCCACTTTCACATCCGAACCGAGACGCGCCATCAGACGGCCGATGAACTCGGCTTCCAGCTCCGGATCCGAAGGACGGCCCGTCCACATCGCGCGATCCTTCGATTGCCCAGTGAGGACTTCTGCCGCACCACGGTGGCTGATGTAGATCTCGGTACTGCCATCGGCGGTACGCTCGAGACGGGTACGGAATTTATCGCGCTCCCCGGTGGAGTACAGTGAATCAAATACTTTGCCTATCGTGTTGCGGATGAAATCCTGTGGGATCTTGGCGCGGTTCTCTGCCCAGTCGGTTTCCATCACGCCAGCTTCAGGCGTTTCGATCGCGAGCAGAAAACCACTCTCCTGCCAGAACTCCTTGATGCGTGGCCACAACTGCTCAGGCGTCTGCTTGACAATCAGCCAGCGCTGATTGCCGTCACGACCAACCCGCACATCGGCAGCTGCGCTAACCTCAGGGGCTGCCTTGTTAGGCGCTGCAGTGTTCGTACTACTGGTCGTGCGCTGAGCGTTGTAGGTGGATGCGGTGGCGGTTCCCGTTGGATTCTCGCCCACCGCATAGCGACCATCATTGCGCAGCTGCGTAAGGTCTGGCGGTACTTCGAGCTTGTTACCCTTGTTCGCCTTGCCCGCGCTTTTGTAATCAATCTTATCGGGTTCGAGCATGTCACCCACTGAGCTACAGCCGGCCAGAGCAAACAGGGCCACCATCAGCAAAGAGCGCGAACGCAACGGCGCTAAAGAAGAAATACTTGAGAAAGAAAGACGCATGTGAATTGGTAGTCGAGTAGAGGTTAGCGGGGTCGTCATTGCAATACGCCGGATTCACGCAGCGCGGAACGAACCACATCATGATAGCCGGCACCCAGCGTGACTAGCGGCAGACGAATTCCCGAGTGCATGCGGCCCATTTGCGTAAGCGCCCATTTGACGGGTACGGGATTGGGCTCAACGAACAAACGGTTATGGAGAGGAATCAGACGATTGTTAATCGCGATGGCGTCGGCGATACGGCCCGCCATAGCAGCGACACACAGTTCATGCATGGCTTTTGGCGCGACGTTTGCGGTGACGGAGATATTGCCCTGCCCACCACAAAACATGAGTGCCATCGCCGTCGCATCATCACCGGAATACACAGCAAAGGATTTCGACACATCGCGCAAGAGTTCCGTACCCCGCGCGAGATTGCCGGTGGCATCCTTGACGCCGACGATGCCAGGCACAACAGACAAGCGCACGATGGTATCGTTACTCATATCGGCAACGGTACGACCTGGAACGTTATAGAGAATGACCGGAAGATCGACCGCTTCAGCAATGCGGCGGAAGTGTTGATACATGCCTTCTTGCGTTGGGCGATTGTAGTAGGGCACGACCTGCAGAGAAGCATCAGCGCCCACTTCTTTTGCGTATGCGGTCAGCTCGATCGCTTCCGAAGTGGAATTGCCACCGGTACCAGCGATCACGGGTATGCGTCCCGCCACGTGATCAACAGCCAGTTTGATTAGTTCGCAATGTTCTTCGACCGATACCGTCGGCGACTCGCCTGTCGTACCGACGATGACGACGGCATCCGTACCTTCGGCGATGTGCCAGTCCAATAATTTTTTGAGTGCCTCTGCATCGAGGCTACCGTCCTCGTGCATCGGAGTCACAATCGCGACAATGCTGCCCTGAATCATTGTTGTGCCGTTGCAAAAAATTGAAACCGTGATTGTAACGGATAGGGAGAGAGATTCGCGATCCTTATTGCGCGACTTTAGGATCACCGCCGACATCCAGCGCCAGCGCCTGAGGCGGCAGATCGGACGCAGAGCCCGCCTTGCGCAAGCAGATACGCTGCACCATCGCCGGACGGGGTCGGTGCTGGTAACCGTCCTCGTAGGCAATCACGCGACTTGCGGGCCGTGAATTCGCCCACTCAAGCAATTCCCCCGGTTTCAGCAGGAAATCCGGGTTGGAAGGCTTGCCAAATTGGCCATTTCCAGCGGCAAAAGTTTCGTAAATCAGGACGCCACCGGGAGCGAGGCTATCGAGCAAAGGCAGCATCAAGGGGCGGTGCAGATAATTACTAACCACGATGCCGGCAAAAACCCCGGGCAAAAGCGGCCAGTCAGGATGACTAGCGGCCGCCGGATGCTCTAGATCAAATGCGAGTGTGTCAATACCGGGACCGCTGGCCGCCGCTAGTGCGGCGGTATCGCGATCGACTGCGAACACAGCATGTCCCAACGCGGCCATGAGGCGCGCATGCCGGCCACCGCCGCAGGCCAGATCCAGCACCCGGCCGGCGGGTATCAGTCCGGCAAACCGGGCCACCCACGCCGATGGGTCGTCTTGGGCGATATGCATGTTCATCGATGCGAATGTATGCCGTCGAGCTCAGCTGTAAGACAAACCCATTTCCTCGCGCACATCGCGCATGGTTTCCTGTGCATATTTGCGCGCCTGATCACAACCATCAGCCACGATCGCACGCACCAGCGAGGGATCATCCAGATACTGCTGAGCGCGCTCGCGCATGGGCTCCTGCTCTTTCAGGATGCCGTCAATCACGGGTTGTTTGCATTCGAGACAACCAATACCAGCGGATTTGCAGCCCTTGGTCACCCAATCGCGAGTCGCTTGATCCGAGTACACCATATGAAACTGCCAGACCGGGCATTTTTCCGGATCGCCGGGGTCGGTGCGTCGTACGCGCGCCGGGTCGGTCGGCATGGTGCGGATTTTTTTTGTGACCGTATCGCGATCATCACGGAGCGCGATAGTATTGCCGTAGCTCTTGGACATTTTTTGTCCATCGAGTCCGGGCAAGCGTGAGGCTTCCGTCAGCAAGGCCTGTGGCTCAACCAGAATCAGTTTGCGGCTGCCTTCGAGATAACCAAACAAACGTTCGCGATCAATCATCGATAAATTTTGTGCATCGTCGAGCATGGCTTTAGCCTGCTCGAGTGCATCATCCTTGCCCTGCTCTTGATACTCAGTCCGAAGTTCGTTGTAGAGCTTGGCGCGCTTGGTACCCAGTTTTTTTACCGCCTCGCGCGCTTTTTCGTCGAAATCTTTTTCACGGCCATACAGGTAGTTAAAACGACGCGCGATCTCTCGCATCATTTCGATGTGCGGCACCTGATCTTCACCGACTGGCACCATGCTCGCACGATAGATCAGCACATCGGCTGACTGCAGCAGAGGATAGCCAAGAAAACCGTAGGTCGCCAAATCACGATCGGCGAGTTTTTCTTGTTGATCCTTGTAGGTCGGCACACGCTCGAGCCAGCCCAGCGGCGTGGACATGGACAACAAGAGATGTAACTCCGCGTGTTCGGGCACTTTGGACTGGATGAAGATCGTTGCCTGTGAAGGATCAATACCCGCAGCAAGCCAGTCAATCACCATGTCCCAGGTGCTGGTCTCGATGATGGAGGGATCATCGTAATGGGTGGTCAGCGCATGCCAGTCGGCCACGAAGAAAAGACACGGGTGCTCGGACTGCAGCCGAACCCAGTTTTTCAGTGCGCCGTGGTAGTGACCAAGATGCAGTGCGCCGGTAGGACGCATGCCAGAGACAACACGATCAGGATACATGGTGATTTCAGATGAGCAGGGATTGAATAGGAGATATCAGCACTTGAAGTAGCATCGCCGCGAGCATCATGACGGGTTTCATCCAGTAACTGAGCAAGTTCAACATCATTAAGCCAAGTACGATGAAAAAACCATAAGGCTCAATACGCGCAAAACGAAACGCATACTGATTGGGCAGAATACTCGTCACGATTCTTCCACCGTCCAGTGGCGGCAACGGGAAAAGATTGAAAGCAAACAGGATCAGATTACTTTTCACACCTGCTTCCGCCATCTCGAAGAAAAACACTTCGTTAACGCCCACGGACTGCAAAACAAAAAATAACAGCATCCACAAAAAAGCCATGACCAGATTCGCCGCCGGACCAGCCAGCGC
>CAMBJI010000236.1 GCA_945867725.1 Bordetella parapertussis | reverse complement strand
ATCACCGGCTCCATCAACGACGCCAACGATTCGACAGAGGCATCGACTTCATCTTCAAAAAACTCGGCGACCTTGCGCAGCATCTGATCCAGTGCGCCGGATTCTTCACCGATTGCCACCATTTGCGTCACCATCGACGGAAACACCTGCGTCTGCTGCATCGCTATTGTCAGACTGGTGCCGCTGCGCACCGCAGAACTGATGCGCTGCGTTGCTTCGAGATACACCGCATTGCCCGACGCGCCACCAACAGAATCCAGCGATTCTACCAAGGGCACGCCTGCGGCGAACATGGTGGATAGTGTACGCGTCCAGCGCGCAATGACAGCTTTGCGCACCACATCACCAAACACCGGCAAGCGCAGCAGCCAGCGATCGGTGGTGGCCTGCAATGCTGGCGAGCGTTTCCATGCGCGAATGAAGAGCGCGCCCCCAATCGCGATACTGCCAAACAGCAGGTACCAGTATTCAACGAAGCGATCCGACATCCAGATGACCACTAGTGTAGGAAGGGGTAATTCGGCACCAAAGCTTTCGAACACGCTTTTGAATGAAGGTACCACCCAGATCATGATGACCGAGGTCACGATGAAGGCCACTGCCAGCACGGCCAACGGATAAAACATTGCGCCGCGTATTTTACTTTTGATAGCGAGGGTTTTTTCTTTGTAGGTGGCTAGCCGCGCAAGCAATTCTTCCAGAATACCTGCCTGCTCGCCGGCATTCACGAGATTGCAGAGCAGCGCATCAAAATACTGGGGATAACGACGAAACGCCTGTGCGAGGCTGGTACCGGTTTCGACGTCGGCGCGTACATCAAGTAACAAGCGCGATACCGAAGCATTCGCATGGCCGCGCGCGACAATATCGAATGACTGCAGCAAAGGCACACCGGCTTTGATCATTGTCGCCAGCTGGCGGGTAAAGAAGCAGATATCTTTTTCGCTGATACGTTTTGTGCGCGCGAGTTTTTTCTTTTTGATGCTCGTGGTCATAACACCCTGGCGGCGCAAATTCGCGCTCGCACTTGCGGCACTAGCTGCCCGCAACTCGCCTTGCACGATACGGCCAGACTTATCCTTGCCCTCCCAGACGAAGATGGATTCGTTGTTTGCGGTTTTGCTGGTGCGGGAAGGGCTGGCAGTGGTCATGGGAGGGGCCTTCTTTTGTGGGCGAATTTGAGGTGTGGGTTTTCTTGTGTTTGATGTTTATAGGTTAAGACAATGGGCTGCTGGTGTTCGACGAACGCCGCTGGATCCCGGCTTTCGCCGGGAGCGAGTGGGGAATTCGGATCGCATGCGATCCGCCCATGCAGCAGTCATCACATGCAGGTGATGACGTTTTATGAGCTGTTTGGTCATAAAACGGCCATGCCGTCCACCGCCCCAGCAAAAGCCAGAGCGAAGCCGGTACCCATAAGCCTTCGCATCGGCATTACGTTCTTCTAGCTAACGAACCTTAAATCTTCATCCCAGCGAAAGCTGGGATCCATCTACCTTCGAACTGGTAAAGCGGTACTAAAACCAACTGCTCTTAAATCGTCATCACTTGCATGTGATGACTGCTGCGTGGGCGGATCGCATGCGAACCGAATTCCCCACTCGCTCCCAGCGAAAGGTGAAGCGGGGGTTTCATGCAGCGTGCTGCATGCCCGCGAAACTGCACTGGCTTGCAAGCCAGTGCGCGCCCTGCAAGGGGGGATCCAGCGTCTTTCGTAGTGCACCACCCAACTCCGAAAAAAACAAAGCCAACCTAATGATTAGTACACCCCAAAATCTCATCCAAACTCGTCAGGCCCTGCTTCACTTTCACTAGACCTGATTTGCGTAAACTCTTGATGCCATCGCGCTGCGCCTGCGCTTCAATCTCTAGCGCGCTGCCATGCGCGAGAATGATTTTTTCCATCGCCTCCGTGATCGGCATCACCTGATACACACCCACCCGGCTCTTGTAACCACTCTGGCTGCAGCGCTCGCAACCACCGGGCTGATAAGCAGTCCAATCACCAAGATCATCCTCGGAAAATCCTGCGCTAATCAGGGTGTCAGTGTCGTAGTCCACCGGCTGCTTGCAGCTGCACAAACGCCGCGCGAGTCGCTGCGCCGTAATCATGTTGACAGCCGAAGCGATGTTGAAAGGTGCGACGCCCATATTCAGTAAACGCGTCAGCGTTGACGGCGCATCATTGGTGTGCAGCGTGGAGAAGACCATGTGACCGGTTTGCGCAGCCTTGATGGCGATGTCTGCCGTTTCAAGATCGCGAATCTCACCCACCATGATGATGTCTGGGTCTTGTCGCAAAAATGCTTTTAGTGCGACGGGAAATGTCAGTCCCGCACGGTCATTGATATTGACCTGATTGATGCCCGGCAGATTAATTTCCGCAGGGTCTTCTGCCGTGGCGATGTTGATGCCGGGTTTGTTGAGTAAATTCAAGCAGGTATACAGCGAGACAGTTTTGCCCGAACCGGTAGGGCCAGTGACCAGCACCATGCCGTAGGGGCGCTGAATGGCGTCGAGCAGCAATGCTTTCTGGTCAGGGTCGTAGCCGAGCGCATCAATACCCAGCTGCGCCTGACTACCATCCAGAATTCGCATGACGATTTTTTCGCCAAACAGTGTAGGCAGAGTCGATACCCGGAAATCGATGCTGCGCGTGGTTGATACGGAAAGCTTCATCCGCCCATCCTGCGGCACGCGTTTTTCGGAAATATCCAGGCGCGAAATCACTTTGATGCGCGAGGCGAGTTTTTCTTTGATGGCGAGTGGTGGTTGGGCGATTTCACGCAATATGCCATCGACCCGAAAACGGATCCGATAAAACTTTTCAAAGGGTTCGAAATGCAAATCTGACGCGCCCATGTTGATCGCGTCAGTCAGAATTTTTTGCAGAAACCGAACCACGGGTGCGTCATCGATTTCGTTCGAACTGGTGTCGCTGGAGTTGCTGGGTGATTCATCAATCAGCGCGATGTTTTCCAGATCATCGCCGATCATGTCGGAGAGATTTTGCTCCGCACTTTGCGACAGTCGCGCAATCAGTTCCAGTAATTGCGGCTGAGCCACGATCACCGGATCCACCGACAAACCCGTCTGAAACTTCACCTGATCCAGCGCCTGCGTTTGCGTCGGGTCGGCGATGGCGACACACACTTTATTACTGCGCTTGGCCAGTACCACCACGCGCTGAGTTTGCATCAGGCGGTCATCAATGACTTTTTCGGGCAGGGAGTGAGTGTCGAGTGCGGTGAGGTCGAGTAGCGGGTGACCAAAGGTCTGAGAGCAAAACTGCGCCAATGCCACCGGCTGCATCGCCCCACTTTTGATCAACGCATCAATGAAAGGCATTTTTTCGCTGGTACTGCTGCGCGTGATGCTCTCCACCTGCTGCTGCGTCAACAGCTTCGCCTGCAGCAGTACGCGCGGCAAGGCAGAGGCGGGTGGTTGTGACGCAGGGGTGACGGACATGAAGGCTCGCGGGTTGATGTCGCGGGCCGATGATGCAGGGTGTCAGGGCTGGCAGCGTTTTGTTGTTTTTGGGGACGAGGGTAGTCTCGGTTGATTGTGGGGGAATGGGCTTGGGGTGATGTGTGGATACAACAGTTGGCGGTGGAGAGAGCTTGGCCGTTCTTGGGGTTTATGGCCGCGCCGGGTAAAAAATCGGCCAATGTGAAGTTTTGCCTTTGTGCTCGGAACCAAGATCATCCGTTTGAAGATAACGGGTGGCGCGGAAGTCCGCGTTAGCTCATTGATAAGGCGCGAATACCTTTGTGAATCATTAATGAACCATTTTTTATTGACCTCATTCGATCTGCATGGAACAATGAGTCATAAATAATTTACATAAGTATCTATTGCTTTAATAATGAGTCATTTTTATGGTTAAACCGGTTTCGCGCCCTACTTCGCGGTACACGCACGATGCATTGGCTTTGCTAGGCCAACTCGTGCGTGAAGCCCGGCTGGGCAAGGCAATGACGACGATCGATCTCGCGTCTCGCGCGGGTATCTCGCGTTCACTGCTTCAA
>CAMBJI010000235.1 GCA_945867725.1 Bordetella parapertussis | reverse complement strand
TCGGCGCTTCGATCTTCACTTGCATGGTGGGTGTACCGCCGCAATCGGCCATGGAAAGAAAACGCGAAGATCGCATGGATGATTTCTACCATCAGTTGCGCGGGCTTTACTCGAGCGAACTTATCGATATCGTGCGCTCGAGCCTGATGCTGGAGCCCCTTAAACGTCCTCAGAGTGTCTTCGCCCTGCAAAAGGCGCTAAGGCTACCCAGCAAGAGCACTTCGGAGCCCGACAACCTTATCTCCCGGCTACGCCGACTGGTGGGCTGAATATGCGTTTCTCTATTTATCAGGACAGTCAGATCGGTGGTCGCACCAGTAATCAGGACAGGATGGGGTATTGCTTCACCCGCGATGCCCTCTTGCTGTTGCTGGCAGATGGCATGGGTGGACATTTGCATGGCGAGTTAGCCGCTTCGATGGCGATGCAAGTCATGGGCGCCATGTTTCAGGAAAAGGCGAGGCCGACGGTCGCTGATCCGTCTGCCCTGCTCGAAGATCTCGTCTTTGCTGCACATCTCGCGCTGCATCGTTATCGCGCCGAGCACCGTCTAGCCGACACGCCCCGCACCACGATCGTTGTGTGTATCGTCCAGCAAGGCGAAGCGCATTGGGCCCATTGTGGTGATTCGCGCCTGTACTGGCTGCGCAGCGGTCGTATTCTCGCGCGCACGGTCGATCACTCGCATGTCGAGCGCCTCGTCTCGCTGGGCAGATTGTCGCCTGCCGAGAGGTTGTTCCATCCTGATCGCAACAAACTCTACAACTGCGTTGGTGCACCCACCTTGCCACGTGTGGAAAAGGCCCCGCCTGTGCGCCTTAAAACGGGTGACCAGATCCTGCTGTGCTCGGATGGGCTCTGGTCCAGTATTCCTGAACATGAACTCGCTTACCGTCTATCTGCCCGGTCGCTGGAAGTTGCTGTACCCGAGCTGGTAAAGTCCGCCGCCGTCGCGGGTGGCAAAACCGGCGATAATGTAACCGCTCTGGCGCTGACCTGGCTGGAAGATGAGTCTGGCCCTGCAGGTAGTCCGAGTGCGATGATGACCGATGCACTGCCGGGTAACCGCGTCGTGACCAGTATTCATCCGACCTTTGCGCCCGCGGAGCAACATCCGGAGGCAGAGGCGATTGAACGTGCGATTGCGCGCTTTTGTACCCCAGACGACACAACACCCACAACACCCACAACACCCACCACACCATCCGAGGAATAAGTGTCAGATAACGCCACACAACGCCCCAGCGGGCGCGCAACGCATGCCCTGCGTGAAGTTCGCATCACGCGCCATTACACCCGCCATGCCGAAGGCTCTGTGCTGATTGAATTCGGCGATACCCGCGTGCTTTGCACCGCCAGTGTCGATGAGAAGGTGCCACCCTTTATGCGCGGTCAGGGCAAGGGCTGGCTGACCGCCGAGTACGGCATGCTGCCGCGCTCCACCCACACCCGCATGGACCGCGAAGCCGCCAAGGGCAAGCAATCCGGACGCACCCAAGAAATCCAGCGCCTGATAGGTCGCTCGCTGCGCGCTGCGTTTGATTTGAATGCTTTTGGTGAGCGCACTCTGCAACTTGATTGCGATGTACTCCAGGCCGATGGTGGCACGCGTACCGCTGCCATTACCGGTGCCATGATTGCTGCCCATGATGCATTCACTGGTCTGGTCGCGGGTGGACAGATTGCCGCGATTCCATTGCGCCATTTTGTCGCCGCGATTTCGGTGGGCGTGTATCAGGGTTTACCCGTACTTGATCTGGATTACATCGAAGACTCGGGCTGCGATACCGACATGAATGTCGTCATGAATGACGCCGGACATTTCATTGAAGTGCAGGGCACCGCCGAAGGCGATGCATTCGATCGCGCGACCATGAATCAGCTGCTTGATCTGGCCGATTCCGGCATCAGTGAGCTGATTCGTTTGCAGAAGCAAGCACTGGGACTGTCTGTCTGAACTGGCTCAGACTCAGACTCAGAAACAGACAGCCATGACACGTCCATTGGTACTAGCGTCCAATAATCGCGGCAAGCTCGCCGAGTTTGATCGTCTGCTCGCGCCGCTCGGTTTTGCGATCCAAACGCAGGCAGTATTGAATATCAGTGAGGCGGAAGAGCCGTACGCCACCTTCATAGAAAATGCACTCGCCAAAGCACGACATGCAGCGCGTGAAAGTGGTTTGCCCGCACTCGCCGATGACTCCGGCATTTGTGTGCCTGCTCTGGGCGGTGCGCCCGGCGTGTTTTCTGCGCGCTATGCAGGCGAGCCCAAATCCGATGCAGCTAACAATGCAAAGCTAGTGGCCGACTTGCAAACGCATGAAGACAAGTCTGCCTACTACTACTGCGTGCTGGTCTATCTACGTCATGCCGATGATCCCCAACCTGTGATTGCAGACGCGCGCTGGCACGGCGAAATCATCGATCAGCCACGCGGGCAGGGTGGTTTTGGTTACGATCCACATTTCTGGCTGCCGTCATTAAATAAAACCGCTGCCGAACTCACTCCCGAAGAAAAAAATCAGATCTCGCATCGGGCGCAAGCCCTGCGTATCCTGATTGCACAGCTCGCATGATTCCCATTCGACCCGAGGTGGTACAGGCTGTGCCGCCCCGCGTGGTAGAGCACTACCTGCGGCCGGGCATACTCAGCCTTGCAGCGTTGCCACCCTTATCGCTTTATGTGCATTTCCCGTGGTGTGTACGCAAATGTCCGTACTGTGATTTCAATTCGCATGAAGCCGATGGCAGCTTTCCCGAGCAAGACTATCTGAATGCACTGCGTGCTGACTTAGAGCAGGCCTTGCCCTTGGTGTGGGGCAGGAAGATCGTGAGCATTTTCATCGGTGGTGGCACCCCCAGCCTCATGTCGGCCCACGCGCTTGATCAGCTCATGTCCGACATCCGCAGCCTGCTACCACTCGACGGCGCTGCAGAAATCACCATGGAAGCCAATCCTGGCACCTTCGAGGCGGATAAATTTCGCGCCTTTGCCGGTAGCGGCATCAATCGGCTCTCGATGGGCATACAAAGTTTCAACCCCGAGCATCTCAAGGCACTGGGTCGTATTCACGACGGCGATGAAGCCAGACGCGCAATCGAATGCGCCCAATCTTGCTTCCAAAATTTCAATCTGGATTTGATGTACGCCTTGCCCGGCCAAACATTGGCGCAAGCGAAAGAAGACCTGATGGCGGCGCTCAGCTACGCGCCACCGCATCTATCGCTCTACCATCTGACGATCGAGCCCAACACGGTCTTCGCTAAATTTCCACCGACTGTCCCTGACGACGATGCGAGCGCCGAGATGCAGGAGATGATCGAAGAGCAAACCGCGCTGGCCGGATATCAGCACTACGAGGTGTCCGCCTTTGCCCAAGCCGGACGTCGCGCGCGGCATAACCTGAATTACTGGGAATTTGGCGATTACCTCGGCATCGGCGCAGGCGCGCATTCCAAGCTGTCTTTCCCGCACCGCATCGTGCGCCAGGCTCGCTACAAACAACCCGGCACCTACATGCAACAGGCCGCAGCCGGTAACGCCGTGTTCGAAGAGGCCGAGATCAACCGGGAAGCGCTGGGTTTTGAGTTCATGCTGAATGCCTTGCGGCTGACGGGTGGATTTGAATCAAGGCTGTTTGCCGAGCGTACCGGCCTGCCTTTGCAGGTGGTGGAGGGGGCGCTCGCCGAGGCTGAAGCGCGTGGTCTCTTGACCTGCGACCACCGGACGATCCAGCCCACCGTGCTAGGGCAGCGGTTTCTCAACGACTTGCAACAGATGTTCTTGCCCGACGAGGTCTGAATCAGGGCGGGGCGGGTTATAATCTCGCCCGATTCAAGAGAAGGAAGCGTGGCCGAGCGGTTTAAGGCACCGGTCTTGAAAACCGGCGAGGGTTTGCGCCCTCCGTGAGTTCGAATCTCACCGCTTCCGCCAAAAAGTCAACAGAACAGTCAATCTTCAGCGGAATTGTTTAACTTTCTCCACAGGTTCACTCACATCGGCTTTGTGCGGGGTAATACGCTTTGCAAAGTA
>CAMBJI010000234.1 GCA_945867725.1 Bordetella parapertussis | reverse complement strand
GCTCGCGCGAGCAGGCTCGCGAAGTCTCCAAAGTCAAGCGCTTCGAAGCCGGCGTCGTGCGTGACCCGATCACGATACCGCCCACCATGAAAGTGCGCGATGTGATCACGCTGTCACAGCAGCATGGCATCAGCGGATTTCCTGTCGTCGAAGGCAAGGTTGTGGTGGGCATCATCACCAACCGCGATTTGCGATTTGAAGAAGAGCTCGACGCCGAAGTTCGCGTCAAGATGACCCCCCGCGAAAAACTCGTCTACGTCAAAGAAGGTGCTGATCCCGCTGAAGCCAAGCGATTGATGAACAAGCACCGTCTCGAGCGTGTGCTTGTCGTCGATGACGCGTTTGAATTGCGTGGTCTGATCACGGTAAAAGATATTCGCAAATCCACCGACCACCCGAACGCTGCAAAGGATGAGCAAGGCAAGCTGCGCGTTGGCGCTGCCGTTGGCGTGGGTCCAGATAATGACGAGCGTATTGAATTGCTGGTCGCTGCGGGTGTTGATGTCATTGTCGTTGACACCGCGCACGGTCACTCGCAAGGTGTGCTGGATCGGGTGCGTTGGGTCAAGCGTCGTTTCCCTCAGGTTGAAGTCATTGGCGGCAATATTGCAACCGCCGAGGCAGCCAAGGCCTTGGCTGATCAGGGCGCGGATGCGGTGAAGGTCGGTATTGGCCCCGGTTCGATTTGTACCACGCGTATTGTGGCCGGCGTTGGCGTGCCGCAGATCACAGCAATCTCCAACGTGGCGCAGGCACTCGCAGGCACGGGCATTCCTTGCATTGCCGACGGCGGTATTCGTTTCTCGGGTGATGTGTCCAAGGCGCTTGCCGCAGGTGCATCGACTGTCATGATGGGCAGCATGTTTGCCGGTACCGAAGAGGCGCCCGGTGAAGTGATTTTGTATCAAGGCCGCAGCTACAAGTCGTATCGTGGCATGGGTAGCTTGGGTGCAATGGCTGATGGTTCGGCAGACCGTTACTTCCAGGATGCGTCCAACAACACAGACAAGCTCGTCCCCGAAGGCATTGAGGGCCGCGTACCTTACAAGGGCAGTGTGCTCGCTATCCTGTATCAGTTGGTCGGTGGTGTGCGCTCTTCGATGGGTTATTGCGGTTGCGCGACGATTGATGAATTGCGAGAGAAAGCGCAGTTCGTTGAAATCACTTCAGCCGGCATGCGCGAATCTCATGTACATGATGTGCAGATTACCAAAGAAGCGCCGAACTACCGCGCTGACTGAACTCTATCGCATCAAACACAGGCGGCAGCAATGCCGCTTGTGTTTTTTTAAAAGCCCGTTTTTTAAAGAGTCCGTTCATGCATTCCAAGATTCTTATTCTTGATTTCGGTTCCCAGGTCACGCAGCTGATCGCGCGTCGCGTGCGTGAGGCTGGTGTCTTCTCAGAAGTGCATCCCTTTGATGTCAGTGATGAATTCATCCGCGCCTCCGGTGCAGCCGGCATCATTTTGTCGGGCGGGCCGAGTTCAGTGACCGAGGGCGATACGCCGCGCGCGCCGCAAGCCGTGTTCGAGCTGGGCGTACCGGTACTGGGTATCTGCTACGGCATGCAGACCATGGCAGCGCAGCTGGGTGGCAAAGTTGAGAATGGCAAGGTACGTGAATTTGGCTATGCCGAAGTACGTGCTCGAGGTCACACCGCGCTACTAAAAGACATCAATGATTTTGTGACGCCCGAAGGTCACGGCATGCTCAAAGTCTGGATGAGCCATGGCGACAAAGTCATCGATATGCCGCCCGGCTTCAAACTAATGGCCTCGACCGATAGTTGTCCGGTGGCTGGTATGGCAGACGAAGCGCGCCGCTTGTATGCGGTGCAGTTTCATCCGGAAGTCACGCATACGCTTCAGGGCGCGGCCATGCTCGGACGCTTTGTGCACGAGATATGCGGCTGCAAAGCCGACTGGAACATGCCCGACTATGTCTCCGAAGCCGTTGAGGCGATTCGTCAGCAGGTAGGCAGCGATGAAGTGATTCTGGGTCTATCCGGTGGTGTGGATAGCAGCGTAGCTGCAGCCCTGATCCATCGCGCCATTGGTGATCAGCTCACTTGCGTATTTGTTGATCATGGCTTACTGCGCCTGAAGGAAGGCCAGATGGTGATGGATATGTTCGGCAAAAATCTGGGCGTACGCGTGATTCACGTCGATGCCACTGCTCAGTTCATGGGGCATCTCGCCGGTGTGAGTGATCCTGAAGCCAAACGCAAAATTATCGGTCGTGAATTTGTGGAAGTGTTTCAGGTCGAGGCAGGCAAACGCAAGAACGCCAAATGGCTGGCACAGGGCACCATTTATCCCGATGTGATCGAAAGCGCCGGCAAAGGAAAAAAAGGCGCGCACACGATCAAGAGCCATCACAACGTGGGTGGCTTGCCCGATACGCTGAACCTGAAACTGCTCGAACCCCTGCGTGATTTGTTCAAGGATGAAGTGCGCAAGCTCGGTGTCGCACTCGGTCTGCCGCATGACATGGTGTATCGCCATCCATTCCCCGGTCCCGGTCTGGGCGTTCGTATCCTCGGTGAAGTCAAAAAAGAATACGCCGACCTGCTGCGTCGTGCGGATGCCATCTTCATCGAAGAACTACGCAACACCGCGATTCCATTGTCACAGGAGCTAGCCGAGGGCCAGCCTGTGGGGCATTTCCACAAAAACTGGTACGACGCTACCAGCCAGGCCTTTGCGGTGTTTTTGCCAGTGAAGTCAGTGGGCGTGATGGGTGATGGTCGCACTTATGAATATGTAGTGGCGTTGCGCGCGGTGCAAACGCAGGATTTCATGACGGCGCATTGGGCGCATCTCCCGCATGAATTACTGGGACGCGTGTCGAATCGCATCATCAATGAAGTGCGGGGGATTAACCGGGTTGTTTATGATATTTCGGGTAAGCCACCGGCGACGATTGAGTGGGAATAGCTTTTCAATTCATCATGGAAATCTGCGCATGAGTTGGGTCTATCTGTTTCTGGCCGGGCTTTTCGAGACAGGCTGGCCTGTCGGTATAAAAATTTCTCAAGCCCCGGAGACGCGCTGGCTCGGCATCTCAATCGCCTTGAGTTTCATGGCCTTGAGCGGGTACTTTCTCTGGCTTGCCCAGCAAAACATACCCATTGGGACGGCTTACGCGATCTGAACCGGTATCGGTGGTGCCGGCACGTTCATTGTCGGCGTCGTGTTTTTCGGAGATGCCCTTTCGCTCATGCGCATACTCGGCGTTTCGCTGATCATTATCGGTGTTGCTACCTTGAAGTTCTCAAGCTGAACTGTTCATGGACCTGTGGGTGGGTGTCACCCTCTAAAGCATTCGCACTGGCCGGTTTGCCTGTGCAATCGCGGGGGAGCTACCACGGAAATTAGGCTGGCATCGGCATTTGAAGATTAAATCAAGTCGATGCCTACAGGATTAGACGCCTATACCGGGAGGGGCATGGCGTTTGCATGGGTGACTTCATTTGTCCATTATTGCAGTTACAAAAAGCAGATGAAAGGTTTGAAATCATGGCAATCGTGACTGTCAGGAATTTGCCCGATGACGTGCATCGCGCTTTGCGCGTTCGGGCGGCCAAGCATGGTCACAGCACGGAAGCGGAGGTACGCGAGATTCTGGTGGCCGTGGTCAAGCAGCAGAATCGCATGCGTAAGGGCGACGCCTTGGCAGGCATCGGTCGCAAGATCGGTCTGACTAATGAAGATTTCGCTTTGTTCGAGAGCGCGCGAGATAAGACGCCAGCTGAACCGTTGAGCTTTGACTGAATGACCGTCCTGGATACCAACGTCGTTTCTGAGGCGATGAAATTTTTATTGATAAAAAATGGAATTTATTAAAAAAATTCAGCAGTTATATGATGAATTCTTGAGCTTAATCAGGGCGTATTTACGTGTAGTAGTTCAGACTTGATCTGACAGAAAGGCCTTGCCAAAGGGTGGGGTTACCCGGTTTGATAACGATGCGAATCTTTATTAAACCAGCGCGCAAGCGCCAAGGAGTAACCCCATGAGTAGTGTTCCTCAGAATGTCATCAA
>CAMBJI010000233.1 GCA_945867725.1 Bordetella parapertussis | reverse complement strand
GACGTTCAGGTTCGGGGATACCTGTTTTGGCGAGCAGATCGACCGTGCGCAAGGCAGCAGCGCGTGCACTCAGACCTTCATGCAGCATCAGTACTTCAGCGATCTGATTGCCGATCGTGAACAGCGGATTAAGTGCCGTCATCGGCTCCTGGAAAATCATCGCGATATCTTTACCACGCAACTGGCGCAGCGCCGCATCGGATTTCCTCAGAATTTCCTGATCTTCAAACAGTATCTTGCCCGAGATATCCGCATCCGGCAGCAGACGCATCAGCGACAAGGCAGACACGGTCTTGCCCGAACCGGATTCACCCACCAGCGCAAATTTCTCGCCAGGTGCGATCGTGAAACTGACATCATCCACCACGGTGGTGCTGCCAAAGCGCACCGTCAAATGATCTACCTGCAGCAGGCTCATGATTTCCTCCGCACATCCAGCGAATTGCGCAAGGCATCGCCAATATTAGTGAGCAGCAGCAGTGTGATCGTCAACACAGCGAACGTGGACAAAGCGATCCACCAAGCGTCCAGATTATTTTTGCCCTGAGCGAGTAGCTCGCCCAGACTGGGGGTCGATGGCGGTACGCCAAGCCCGAGAAAATCGAGACTGGTGAGCGCCAAAATCGCCGCGCTCATGCGGAACGGCAGAAAGGTCACGACCGGCGTCAGGCTATTGGGTAAGACATGGCGCCAGATGATCTGCCAGTTCGACAGTCCCATCGCACGCGCAGCCTGTACGTAATCAAGATTACGGTTACGCAAAAAATCGGCGCGAACGTAATCGGACAAGCCCATCCATCCGAACAAGGACAGCAGCACCAGCAGCAACAGGATGCTGGGTTCGAAAATTGAGGCAAAGATGATCAGCAGATACAGCTCTGGCATCGAGCTCCAGATTTCCATGAAGCGCTGGAACAGTAGATCGGTTTTGCCAGCGAAGTAGCCCTGCACTGCCCCGGTCAGTACGCCGAGTATTACGCCGGTGATGGTCAATGCAAGTCCGAAAAGTATCGACACACGAAAGCCATACAGCAGCCGCGCAACAACGTCACGGCCACGATCATCGGTGCCTAGCCAGTTGTCACCCGTGGGTGGCGCTGGATTGGGTGCCTTCGCAAAATAGTTGAGCGTATCGAATCGATAGCGATTGATCGGATAGACGGCCCAGTTGCCGGGTTTATCGAACTGAGACTGAATAAACGGATCCAGATAGTCTGCGGGCGAATCAAATTCGCCACCAAAAGCCGTCTCCGCATAGTCAGTGACAATGGGGAACATCAGCTGTCCGTTAAAGCGCGCCACCAGCGGCCTGTCATTCGAAATCAGCTCGGCACCCAGACTGAGCACGAATAGCACCGAGAAAATCACCAGGCTCCAATAGCCGCGGCGGTTTTGACGGAAGCGCCGCCAGACGCGGCGGCCCGGCGAGAGTGAAATCTCTGGTGTCATGGCAGTGTTCGTCATCGCGCAAGACTTTCAAATTGAACGCGCGGATCGGCCCACACGTAGCACAGGTCACCGAGCAGCTTGACGACCAGCCCGATCAGAGTAAACAGATAGAGCGTACCCAACACCACCGGATAATCGCGGCGCACGACTGACTCATAAGACAACAAACCCAGCCCATCAAGCGAGAACAGCGTCTCGATCAACAAGCTGCCGGCAAAGAAAGCGCCAATAAAGGCTGCCGGAAATCCGGTCACCAGCGGAATCAATGCATTACGAAAGACATGCTTGTAGAGCACCGTACGCTCGGAGAGACCTTTGGCTCGCGCCGTCAGCACATACTGCTTACGTATCTCTTCGAGAAAAGTATTCTTGGTCAGCATCGTCATGACGGCAAACGAACCCGCTACCGAGGCCAGTACGGGCAAGGTGATATGCCATAGATAATCTTTGACCTTACCGAACCAGGAGAGGGTCTCCCAGTCATCCGACGTCAGTCCGCGTAAGGGAAACCATTGCACGAAACTACTGCCGGCAAACACGACCAAAAGAAAAACGCCTAGTACAAAACCAGGAATCGAATAACCAATCAGTACCAGCATGCTGGTCACGCTATCAAAGCGACTACCCTCACGCACCGCCTTAGCCACACCCAGCGGCACAGAAATGAAATAAGTCAGAAAAAATGTCCACAAACCGATGGTGATCGACACCGGTAATTTGGATTTCACCAACTCCCACACATCCTTGTGGTGATAAAAGCTCTGACCCAGATCGAAGCGCGCAAAGCCCGTAAGCATTTGCACAAATCGCTCTATCGGTGGCTTGTCGAATCCATACAGCGCCTTGATTTCTTCCACGCGTTCGGCATCAACGCCTTGACGACCGCGATACTCGGAAGCGCCGGCACCAGAAGATTCGCCTGCACCACCGGTCTGACCTTTTTTCAGTTCAATCAGCGCCTGCTCAACCGGTCCGCCGGGCACAAACTGAATCACGGCAAAGGTGATAGCGATGACGCCCAGTAGCGTGGGTATCATCAGAAGCGTTCTTTTCAAAATGTAGGACCAGAGATTCATGGGATGTTTTTTTAAGATTACAGACACTGGATCCCGGCCTGCGCCGGGATGACAGTTTTGTAGTCTGACAGTTTCTCAATCGTCATCCCGGCGCAGGCCGGGATCCAGTGTCTTTCGTTGCAAACAAACAGCTTAACTCTTGACCGACTCGCATTAGACCTGCAAAAGAATCCAGCAAAGTCATAAAGCCCTCATCATTTAGCCTTCCGAGGCTTCACCTGCCACCAACTCGAAATCACATAAGGATCCGCCTGATAGTACTTGGGCGATACCTTCGGCATGCCGAAACGATTCCGATACGCCACACGGTGCGTCGCCGAATACCAGTGCGGCACCACGATGTACTTGTGCATCAGCACCCGGTCCAAGGCTCGTGACGCTGCCACTAATTCGGCACGCGAATCCGCGCGCACCAGTGCGGTGACCAGATTATCGACCACCGGATCTTTCAGACCCCAGTAATTGCTAGAGCCCTTCTCATCAGCGGCTTTGGAACCGAGCATGTCGAACATTTCATTTCCAGGACTGGTGACATCGCCAAAACGCTGACTCGTCATGTCGAAATCAAATTCTTCCATACGCTTTTGTACCAACGCGAAATCTGCGGTGCGTTGGCTGACTCTCACACCGAGCTTCTCAAGATTGCGCACATAGACCGCGATGATGCGCGACAAAGCGGACTGGTCGTCAAGGATTTCAAAACTGAAGGCTTCGCCTTTGGCATTACGCAGGGCACCATCGCGATATTCCCAACCGGCTTCTTTAAACAACGCACGTGCCTTAAGCAGATTGGCGCGCAGCGATCCGGGGGCATCGGTGTTGGGTGGCAGCGGTGCTGGCCCGAACACAGCTGGATCCAACTGATCGCGCAGTGGTTCGAGTAATCTCAGTTCAGCTTCGGAGGGCATTCCGTGCGCACCTAATTCTGAATTACTGAAGAACGAATCAATACGCGCATATTGGCTGTAAAACAGCTGACGGTTCATCCACTGGAAATCCAGCGCCAACCCCAGCGCGCGGCGAACACGCGCGTCCTGAAATTGCGGACGACGCAGGTTCATAACAAAAGCCTGCATGCCGGCGCCATTTGAATGTTTCAGCGTCGTCTTGATGATTTCACCGGTATCAAAAGGCTTACCCTTGTAGGCGCGCGCCCAGTTCTTTGCCCGGTACTCGACCACCACATCAAACTCGCCAGCCATAAAGGCTTCGAGTCGAGCGACATCATCCTTGTAGAAACGATAAACGATGCGATCGAAATTAAACGCACCGCGACGCACCGGCAGATCGTTTCCCCAGTAAGCAGGATTGCGGCGAAACGCAATCGAGCGACCCAGATCATATTTTTCGATCAGATACGGACCACTGGCAATCGGTGCCGTCAATTGTATTTTGTCGAAGGGCGTACCCGCCGCCCATTTGCGCGAGAACACGGGCATGCCACCGACGATCAGTGGCAGTTCGCGATTAGCGGATTTGAAATCAAAGCGTACGGTCGTGCCATCAACCACCACACATTGCTTCA
>CAMBJI010000232.1 GCA_945867725.1 Bordetella parapertussis | reverse complement strand
TCTTGGGCTGTGTTTGTGCAGCGCTCGAGCCACAAGCTCTTTGCCCGTACCGGATTCGCCGGTGATCAATACGGTGACGTTGGACTGAGACAGTCGTCCGATCGCGCGGAACACATCCTGCATCGCAGCCGCCTGACCCAAGATCTCGGGGGTCTCGGTCGCGGCCTGCTCATCACCGGATTCACGCAAGCTCTCTTCGAGTGCGCGCCGAATGAGTTCAACGGCTTTATCCAGATCAAAAGGCTTGGCAAGGTATTCGAACGCACCGCCCTGAAATGCTGCGACAGCCGAATCAAGATCGGAAAAAGCTGTCATGACAATCACGGGCAAACCGGGATAGCGGGTTTTGACGATCTGCAACAATTCCAGTCCCGACTCACCGGGCATGCGAATATCCGATACCAGCACCTGAGGCGTTCCCGATTCCAGCGCTGCCACGGCATCACGCACATTCGAAAAACTTCGTGTCGCCAGATTCTCGCGTGCCAGCGCCTTCTCCAGCACCCAGCGAATTGATTCGTCGTCGTCAACTATCCAGATTGGTTTCATGTAACTTGCCTGAGCCTTATCACGCTGCCGCTGGTGCATACCCAGTCGACGGTTAGCACCAAATTGGTGCCATTATGGCGAAGCCAGCTTCAGCGCGCTTGCCGGTATCCTGCGCTGCACGAGATCAGGGCAGCGCAATCAGGATACGGAAGTCGGTATAGCCGGGCCGGCTCTCGCACTCAATAACGCCCAGATGCTGCTGAATGAAGGTTTGTGCCAGTGTCAGCCCCAATCCGCTGCCGCCGTCTCTGCCAGAGACCAGTGGATAGAAAATTCTGTCCTTCAACTCAGCCGGTATACCTGGACCGTTATCGATGATATGCAAGTCTAGTGCCAGCCGATAACGGACCTTTGCGAGGGTGATCGAACGTGCAATACGACTACTAAAGACCAACTCCGCATCGCCTTGCGCGATTCGCGGTGCCAGTGCCTGCGCGGCATTGTGCGCGATATTTAGAACTGCTTGAATGAGCTGCTCCTTATCGCCGCGAAAATCGGGTAGCGACAAATCATAGTCGCGCCGTATGGCGAGGCCCTGCGGGAACTCCGCCATGATCAACGTCCGTACCCGCTCAAATACCTCGTGAATATTGACGTCACCAACGATTTGAGGACGTCGATGGGGCGCGAGTAGCCGATCAACCAGCGTCTGCAAACGATCTGACTCTTTAATGATGACTTGCGTGTACTCTCGCAAGTCTTTCAGGCCATGCCCCGGCAGCTCCAGCTCCAGCAACTGGGCTGCGCCACGAATGCCTCCCAAGGGATTCTTGATCTCATGAGCGAGGTTACGAATCAGCTCTTTGTTGGCCTGGGTTTGATCCAGAAGACGCTCTTCGCGATCCAGCTTGACCTGCTGCACGTTGGCACGCAACTCGATAAGCACCGGATTCTCCGGATCGTCGATGGTGGTCACAATGATATTGACGTGCAAAGGCACACGCCCTATTCGCTCCAGCAGCATATCCTCGCGCTTCTCGTCAAACTGGCGAGTCCTCGCCTGCTCGAAGATGAGAGCGATTCTGTCACCGTTCATGAAAAGGTCGGACAGGCGCTGCTGGTGAAGTACTTTGAATGAGCTCTCCAGCAAGGTCTCTGCGGCCGCATTTGCGTAAGCGATACGACCCTGCTTTTCCAGGATGATCACAGCGGATGCCAGCAGATCGAGCCCACCCAACGATGTCGATAAGATATTCACTCGGTCCCGGAAAAAGAAAAAGGCCGCTCAGCGGCCTGGATGGTACAAAGCTTTGCGAGAGGGCTATTTTAAATTACCTATCTCTCGCTTCAGGGCTTCAATATTTTTTTCGGTTCGGAGAACGTCGTCTTTCATCTGGGCGACGCGTTCCTGATACTTCGCATAATTGCGCTCGCTGCCCAGACGCTCGGGCTCACCATTCTGGTAGTCACGCCGGAGCTCGGACAGTCGGGATTCCTCGGTCCGCACTTCGTCCATCAAAATTTGCAAACGGTCCTGATCGCGGCGCTTCTGAATCTGGCCGTCAATACGCGGAAAAGAGGGATCGATCGCCGCAGCCTTTGCCTGCTGATTGGCGGGGGGCGCGGGAATGGTTGAGATTGTCTCCAGATCAAGTCTTCGACAGCCACGCATATCGCCATTGTTTCGGTATTCGCGCGTTCCATTGGACTGTACGCATACAAAAACCCCTTGCGCAATGACAGGCGCGGCAAGGGCCCAGAGGATGAGACAGGCAAGTAATCGGCTTTTCATGGGCAAAGAACCATGGAGTGGTTAAAACAAGCTAGAGCGACAGGGCTTTGTTTTTATAACAGAAAGTCGCCATATTTTTTTATCATAAAAACAACATTTTTGCCTAAAAAGAGGGCGACTTGGGTCGCCCTCCTGTTTCGCGAATCCCGACCGGGGATTACAGCGAGTAGTACATGTCGAACTCGACCGGATGTGTAGTCATACGGAAACGAGTCACTTCCTGCATCTTCAGTTCGATGTAGGCATCAATCATGGTGTCGCTGAACACACCACCACGGGTCAGGAACTCGCGGTCTTTGTCCAGATACTCGAGTGCCTGATCGAGCGATGAGCAAACCGTTGGGATTTGCGCATCTTCTTCGGGTGGCAGGTGGTACAAGTCTTTCGATGCCGCTTCGCCCGGATGAATCTTGTTTTGCACACCGTCCAGACCCGCCATCAGCAACGCAGCAAAGCACAGGTAAGGATTGGCCAAAGGATCAGGGAAGCGAGTTTCGATACGACGTCCCTTAGGATTGGCGACGTGAGGAATACGAATCGAAGCAGAACGGTTACGTGACGAGTACGCCAATTTCACCGGCGCTTCGAAGCCAGGCACCAGACGCTTGTACGAGTTCGTGCCCGGGTTGGTGATCGCATTGAGTGCGCGCGCATGCTTGATGATGCCGCCGATGTAGTACAACGCGAATTCAGATAAGCCGGCGTAGCCGTCACCTGCGAACAGATTTTTGCCATCTTTCCAGACCGACTGGTGCACGTGCATGCCAGAACCGTTGTCGCCAACGATGGGCTTAGGCATGAAGGTCGCTGTTTTGCCGTAGTTGTGTGCGACGTTCCAGACGACATACTTCAGTGTCTGAGTCCAGTCGGCACGCTCAACCAGCGTGGAAAATTTGGTACCGATTTCATTCTGACCCGCACCGGCCACTTCGTGGTGGTGCACTTCGACAGGAATGCCAAGGCTTTCAAGGATCAGACACATTTCCGAGCGCATGTCCTGGAAGCTATCGATCGGAGGCACGGGGAAGTAACCACCCTTGACCGCTGGACGATGACCGGTGTTACCACCTTCGATTTTTTCACCAGTGCTCCAGGAAGCTTCTTCGGAATCGATTTTGCAGAACGAGCCTGACATGTCGACGTTCCAGCGAACGCTATCGAAAATGAAGAACTCTGGCTCGGGACCAAAGTAAGCGGTGTCACCCAGGCCGGAAGACTTCAGGTAAGCCTCGGCACGCTTGGCGATGGAACGCGGATCGCGGTCGTAGCCTTTGCCGTCACTCGGTTCAACGACGTCACACTGGATGAACATCGTGGTTTCTTCCATGAACGGATCGACACGCGCCGTGTTTGGATCTGGAATCAGCAGCATGTCTGATGCTTCAATACCTTTCCAGCCAGCGATGGAAGAGCCATCGAATGCGTGGCCTGACTCGAATTTGTCCATATCGAAATGGGACACAGGTACGGTGACGTGCTGCTCTTTGCCTCGCGTGTCTGTGAAACGGAAATCAACGAACTTGACTTCGTTGTCCTTGACCATTTTCAATACATCAGCGGCCGACGTTGACATGCGGATCTCCTATAAATTGCAAAGTGATTAATTGGGTTTTAAGCTGTGGCCCGATCTGACGCAAACCACATGACGCTGCGGTGCGAGGGATGGCAATGCCACTGAGACTTGACCGGGGATGATAGCAGATTCCATGCCACAAACTAAGCCAGCAAGGGGCGCGATTGGAGCGTACTGCGGATCCGAATTCCCATGAAGAATCAAGCTT
>CAMBJI010000231.1 GCA_945867725.1 Bordetella parapertussis | reverse complement strand
GTATACACGGTTCAGGAACTCGGCTGCTTGCGGACCACGCACCTCGATTTTTCCGAGCGTGCCCACATCAATCAGCGCGACCTTGCTGCGCACACGACGCACTTCGTCATGAATGCAGTCGGTGCGTGATTTACCCGGCTGCGTGTAATACTCGGGTCTCTCCCAAACCCCAGCCGGCATGAACACCGCACCCCAGCTTGCGTGGCGGCCATGCAATGGGCTGTGTCTTTGTGGATGGAATCCGCGACCCGCCAGATGCGACATTGGCACCGGATGGAAAAATGGTCGCGCCGTGGTAGTTCCAACTTGTTCAGGTGACTTGCTCAGCAGGCGCGCCAGAACGCGCAGCGCAGTCATGTTCGAATGCTTGCCCTGACTCGGGCCCATGCCAACGGTCGAGTAGCGCTTCAGCAGCTCGATATTGTCGTAACCTTCCTGCACCGCATTCGCAAAATCCTTCAGCTGCAAATCCTCATCGAAGTCGACGAAGTTTTTCGCTTGGGGATGCTCGACCATAGGCCATGAATAACTTGGCACGCTGTCGTCGGCCGGTGCAGCTGGTATGGTTAGTGGCACATTCAGCGCGAAAGCGGCGGCTGAAGTACCTGCGCGTGCGCCATCGGCCATTCGCGCATCAAAACCATACACGCCGTTCACGCGTCCGCAGGCATACACCCCTTCGGGCAGGTTGGCGGGTATGAATTGCTGTGTGCGTTCGTCGAAGCGCATCTTGGCGCCGCTCTGGTAAAGCAAGTTGGCGGCGGGTGCCCAGCCGGTACTCATCGCCACGCCATCGCAATCAAAACGACGCGCACTCGCATTATCTGCAACGCCATTACGCACACGGCATATCGTGACCGCGCCAAGTTCACCGTGACTATCCGCGTGTGCTTCATATACGCCACTACCCAGCAGACACTCAACGCCGCGCTCGCGTACTGTATTGACCGTAGCCGAGGCGGGTACGTTGTCACGCAAGTCGGCAATCGCCAACACTTGTACACCAGCGGCCAACAGATCCAGCGCCAGCCGGTAGCCATCTTCATTCGCTGCAGTAATCACTACGCGTCGCGCTGGCTGCACTGCGTAGCGATAAATTAGACGCTGCATTGCTGAGCCAAGCATCACACCCGGCAAATCATTATTGCGGAACACGGTTGGCTGCTCGTAAGCACCGCCGGCCACGATGGTTGCTTTGGCGCGCAGCTTTACCATTTTGTCGGCATCGATCAGTGGTATCCACTGATCGGCATACCAGCCCGCTGCGGTGGTCGACTCGAGAATTCGAATCTGCGCATGCTGGCGCGCCTTTTGTAGCAATGTATGGGTCTGATCGCGACGTGTCGTGTCAGCGCCAAGTTGATACAGGCCCGATCCACCAGCGTGTGCATTCTCATCCACCAGCACCACACTAGCACCGGCGTCAGCAGCAGCCAGTGCCGCACTCAGACCAGAGGGTCCCGCGCCAATGACGAGTACATCGCAGAAGTCGTAGCGTTTCGCGGTTCTGATATGCGGCGTGCTCAGATCCAGGCGACCGAGGCCGGTGAAGTTGCGGAACATGCGCTCCCATAGCGGGAACAAGCGCTTGTTGTGAAACGCCTTGTAGTAAAAGCCAACCGGTAAAAACGCTGAAAGCTTATCTAGGAAGCGTACGCGATCACTCTGTACGCCACCCCAAGTGTTGACTGCAGACAGATCCATACCCGCGCGCACCGGCACCACATCACCACGCACATTCAAACGTTGTCCGTCCTGCACCATCACGTTGACATCGTGATTCGCCATCGACAGAATGCCGCGCGGCCGGTGGTACTTGAAGCTGCGACCGAGTGTGCGGGTACCCGCAGCCCATAGCGCGCTGCTGATAGCATCACCCTCAAAGGCGACGTACTCGCGACCCTCGAAGCGGATTTTTATGGTGTGCGAGCGGTTGATCCACTCATCTGGCATGACTGGCAGGCGGCTCATGGCTCGGCTCCCGGTAACCAGGTTCGCAACACGCGGTCGACGAGCGTGTCGCGCTCTGCAATAAACCAGGTATTCGATGGGGTGTGGCACCACCACTCGCGCTTTATGCCGGGTGCGCCATTGCGATTGAATACGTAATCAGCCCATTCATCATCCGTGCAGGTATTCTGGTCGGGGCTGACGCGCACCTCGCCCCAATAAATAAATTCGGCAATCGCGCGCGGACCGTTGACAGGACAGGGCATTAGTTTCATATCAGTGCCCCACGCTCGCTGCGCCTTTTTCGCCGGTCAGCGAATAATTGCGGAAGCGATCTAAAGAAAATCCGGTGATCAATTCATGCGGCTTATCGTTGGCAACCGTCCATGCCATGGTCTTGCCGCACACCGGGGTGGCCTTGAAGCCCCAGGTACCCCAGCCCGCATCCAGATAAAAACCTTCAACCTCGGTCTTGCCCATGAGGGGCGCGAAGTCGGGCGTCATGTCGGCCATGCCTGACCACTGACGGTTCACCTTCACATGCGACAGGAAGGGGAACATGTCGAGCATGTGCGCCGACAAGGTCTCAGTGAAGTCGAGCGTCGAGCGCGTTGAATGCACCTCATAGGGGTCGAGCGAAGCACCCATCACCAATTCGCCGCGCGCACTCTGGCTGATATAAATATGCAAGCTGCCCGAGACAAAAATCTGATCCAACCATGGCTTCATTGGTTCGCTTACCATGGCTTGCAATGGGTGAATGTAGAGCGGGGTGCGGATGCCCACCATATCGGTCACACGCGGTGTAAAACCGGCCACCGCACACAGCACCTTGCTGGTTTTGATGGGGCCGCGCGTTGTTTGGACGCCGACCACTTTGCCAGCGACCACGTCAATGCCAGTCACGGCGGTTTGCTGGTGAATTTCAACGCCGCGCTGGCAGGCGCCGCGACCATAGCCCCAAGCCACTGCGTCATGACGCGCGATTGCGCCGGGTGCGTGATACAGGGCGCCGAGTATGGGCGCATGACCACCGCAGGTAATGTCAATCGATGGGCAGGACCGTTTGACGAAATCCGGACCGACCAACTCCGATTCAATGCCGTAGTGTTTGTTGACCTCGGCGCGCCAGCGCATGGTGCGGACTGCAGAGTCCGTGTGCGCCAAGGTGAAGTGGCCACGGGTCGAGTAGAACAGGTTGAGATCGAAGTCTTCCGCCAGGTCCTGCCACAACTGTACCGAGGCATCGTAGAACTTCACGCCCTCGGGCGTCAGGTAGTTGGAGCGGATGATGGTGGTGTTGCGGCCAGTGTTACCGCCACCGATATAGCCCTTTTCCAGCACCACGACACGTTTGATGCCGTGGTCGCGCGCCAGGTAATAGGCAGCGGCTAGGCCGTGACCGCCGGCGCCGATAATGACCACGTCATACTCCGACTGAAGGTCGGAGGGTGTGGAGAACATCCTCGGCTCAGGGTGAGAGCGGCTGAGGCCAAATCGAAGCAGTCGCAAGGGCATAAAGAAAGTATCTTTTGGGTTGGTTGCGCTCCGCTTTGACAGCGGGGCTTTGTTTCTTCAGAATAAACAATTATTCTTATAGCTCACTTTTGTCGGTGGGTCAACTGCATAAATTGGGAAATCATGGTCAATAGGCGTTCAGCACCCCCGGCACCGCCCGCCGCGAACGAGGAGGCGGTTGGTGGCGATGGTTTGGCGATAGCGCGCTATCTTGGCGCGACCCTACGCGAGAAGCGGCTGGCCCACGACCTGACGATTGCCGAGGTATCGAAGCTGGCGGGTATCTCGCGCGGGATGTTGTCCAAGATCGAGAACGGGCAGTGCGCGACCAGCCTGGATACTCTGCACAGATTGGCTCGCTCGCTCGGGCTTTCGCTGTCAGCACTGTTTCGCGATGTGGATATGATCGAGGGTAATGCGCAGCTGGTGCGCGCCGGCGAGGGTATGGAGGTGGTACGACGCGGCACACGCTCGGGCCATACTTACCGTTTGTTGGCCTATGACCAAGGCCCGGAAAAGCTGTTCGAGCCTTTCCTGATTAGTTTGGACGATGCCTCCGAGGTGTTCCCTACCTTTCAGCATCCGGGTACCGAGCTGATTTATATGCTGCAGGGACGCATGACCTATCGC
>CAMBJI010000230.1 GCA_945867725.1 Bordetella parapertussis | reverse complement strand
CAGTTACGAAGTCAGTCGTTCGCTGTCTGCATGCGAAGGCGCGTTGTTAGTGGTTGATGCTTCTCAAGGCGTTGAGGCGCAAACCGTCGCGAACTGTTACACCGCGCTGGATCTTGGTGTGGAAGTGGTACCGGTACTGAATAAAATTGACTTGCCCTCGGCAGATCCTGATAACGCAATTTCAGAGATCGAAGAAGTCATTGGCATCGAAGCCAGCGATGCGGTGCACTGTTCTGCAAAAACGGGGTTGGGTGTTCAGGATGTATTGGAATCCCTGATTAAGCGCGTGCCGCCGCCCAAAGGTGATCCTGATGGGCCATTGCAAGCACTGATCGTTGATTCCTGGTTCGATAATTATGTGGGCGTGGTCATGCTGGTGCGTGTGATCAATGGCACCTTGCGTCCCAAAGAAAAAATACTGTTCATGGCCACGGGTGCGCAGCATCTGGTGGAGAGCGTGGGCGTTTTCACACCTAAGTCCGTATCGCGTGACAATCTGTCGGCGGGGCAGGTCGGTTTCATCATTGCAGGCATCAAAGAACTCAAGTCAGCCAAGGTGGGTGACACGATTACGCTGGTGTCGCGACCTGCAGCCGAGCCGCTGCCCGGTTTCAAAGAGATTCAACCGCAAGTGTTTGCCGGCTTGTTTCCGGTGGAGTCGAATCAGTACGATGCATTGCGTGACTCGCTTGAAAAACTCAAGCTTAATGATGCTGCATTGATGTATGAGCCCGAGGTATCTCAGGCCCTGGGTTTTGGTTTTCGTTGTGGATTCCTGGGTCTGCTGCACATGGAGATCGTGCAGGAACGCCTTGAGCGCGAATTCAATATGGATCTGATCACCACAGCGCCCACGGTGATTTACGAGGTCGTTATGCGTGATGGTTCCACCATCATGGTCGACAATCCATCCAAGATGCCGGATCCATCGAAGATCGAAGAAGTACGCGAGCCTATCGTCACGGTCAATCTCTACATGCCGCAGGAATATGTGGGCGCGGTCATTACGCTTTGTACGCAAAAACGCGGCATTCAGATCAACATGACTTATCACGGCAAGCAGGTCCAGCTCACCTACGAAATCCCGATGGCTGAGGTCGTGCTCGATTTCTTTGATCGACTGAAATCGATCTCGCGTGGCTATGCATCGATGGATTATGAATTCAAAGAATACCGATTCTCCGATGTCGTCAAAGTCGACATGCTGATCAATTCCGAAAAAGTCGATGCGCTGGCCATCATCGTGCATCGCTCTAACAGTCAATACCGCGGCCGGGCAGTGGCAGCGAAAATGCGCGAACTGATTCCGCGCCAAATGTTTGATGTGGCGATTCAGGCGGCGATCGGATCCAACATCATTTCCCGAGAAAACGTCAAAGCGCTGAGAAAAAATGTGCTTGCCAAGTGCTACGGCGGTGACATCTCGCGCAAGCGCAAACTGCTGGAAAAACAAAAAGCTGGCAAAAAGCGGATGAAGCAGGTCGGTTCGGTAGAGATACCGCAAGAAGCTTTCCTTGCAATCCTTCAGGTGGATGAAAAATAAATGACACTGCAATCGATACTCGGCAATTTTGCGCTGATCCTGTTTCTGCTCACCATTCTGACGGGTGTGGTCTGGACACTTGATCGCTTCCGACTTGCCCCCGCCCGCCGCAAAGCAGCAGAAGCGGCATTGGCTGAATTCGATGCTCGCCAAGCACGCTTGGCCCAGACCGGCGTTAAACCCGACCCTACAGCGCGCGCCGAACTAGTGGCTCAGCTGGATCGTCAGCCGGGCTGGGTTGCCTACACCGGAAGTTTCTTCCCGGTGATCGCGGCCGTGTTCCTGTTTCGCTCCTTTCTGTTTGAGCCGTTCAAGATTCCATCCAGCTCCATGGTGCCGACCCTGATCATTGGCGATCTGATTCTCGTCAACAAGTTCACCTACGGCATCCGTTTACCAGTGGTTAATAAAAAGATCATCGACATTCATAGCCCCGCGCGCGGCGATGTGATGGTGTTTAAATTCCCCAAGGACGTGTCCCTCGATTACATCAAGCGGGTGGTGGGCGTGCCGAATGACAAGATTACTTATAAAAACAAGCGATTGACGGTGAATGGACAAGAGATTGCCTACGAAACCCTGCCTGACTACTTGGACGAAGATCGGCTGGCCTACTACGGCCATTTCCGTGAAAGCCTGACTGGCGTTTCACACGGAATACTCAATGACAATCGTATTCCCGCCTACGTTCCCAGCCCCGATGCCTTCCCTCAGCATGAGCTGTGCAGTTACAACCTCGAAGGTTTCGAGTGCACGGTTCCGGCTGGACATTACTTTGTGATGGGTGATAATCGGGACAACAGTTTGGATTCTCGGTACTGGGGTTTCGTGCCGGACAAAAATATTGTCGGAAGAGCATTTTTTGTCTGGATGAACCTGGGTGATCTCAAGCGGATTGGCAGCTTTCAATGACAAGTAAGGTCGGGATCCAATCAAGTATGCCGCGGTCCTATAGGCAGCAAGGCGGATTTTCGCTGATCGGGTTGCTCAGTACCTTAACGGTGTTCGGCACGCTGGGTCTGTTGCTCGTGCGCGCGGGGCCAAGCGTGGTGGAATACTGGGCTATTGATAAAGCGGTAGCGGCGGCGTCGATGGCCGCAAGTACACCAGATGAACTAAGAAACGCATTCGACAAACTGGCAGCGGCAGGTTATATCGATTCGATCGAAGGCAAGGACTTGAAGATTACTGGAACGGGTAAAAAGATGGAAATCAGTTTTTCGTATGAAAAGAAGATTCCGATATTCGGTCCAACGAGTTTGTTGATCGATTATCGGGGCGGTAACGCTCACGCGGTCCCGGAGAAAGCCTCGAACTAATCGCCAACGATGCTGATGGATATCGCCACTCTGCAAAGCCGTTTAGGTCACACGTTCAGCGATGCTGCCTTGCTGCAGCAGGCGCTTACGCATCGCAGCCACAGTAGCCTGCATAACGAGCGCCTAGAATTTCTTGGGGATTCGGTTCTCAATTGTGCTGTTGCCTACTTGCTCTTCGATCGCTTCGACAAGATCGATGAAGGCGATCTGTCACGTCTGCGTGCCAATCTCGTCAAACAGCAATCACTCTATGAAATCGCGCAGCGGCTTGAGTTATCCCAGTGCCTGCGCTTAGGCGAGGGCGAGCTCAAATCAGGCGGGTTTCGTCGCCCGTCCATTTTGGCCGATACGCTGGAAGCCTTGTTCGGTGCGATTTTCCTTGATGCCGGTTTCGACGCAGCCAGTCGTGTCATTGGCGCGTTGTATGCGCCCGTGCTTGAAACGGTTGATCCAAAAACGCTTGGTAAGGATGCGAAAACCTTGTTGCAAGAATTTTTGCAGGGTAAAAAAATTCAGCTACCTCAATACAATGTCGTTGCTACTCATGGCGCGGCACACAATCAAGAATTCGAAATCGAGTGCCTGGTGCCCAAACTCGACATTCATGTCTTCGGCACCGGCGGCAGCCGCCGTGCTGGCGAGCAGGCCGCGGCCAAGCGCGCACTGGATGCAGTGCAGGAGGCGCTCGTTAAGGCGCCTGTCGTGCCCAAGAAAACCCGGCAACGCACGACCCAGCTCAAACTTGCTGGCATCGCCACCTTCCAGCCGGATGCCCCTGCAGAGTCCGAAAAAACCACTGAGCCCAAAAAGTCTGCTCGCTCCGAGGCTGCCGCAGGCAGCAACAAGCCAGCAAAAATATCCTCCACGCGCGAGCAGGATGCGCTGGGGCTTGATGCTGACGACAGCAAAACCGTTTCGTCCAATCAAAGTAAATCAGCATGACCTCCACTTCCGCTGCAACTGATTTTCGGTGCGGCTATATTGCGATCGTTGGACGACCCAACGTTGGCAAGTCCACACTCATGAACAAACTGATCGGCGCCAAGGTCAGTATCACGTCGCGCAAAGCGCAAACAACCCGCCATCGAATCACGGGTATACAGACCAAAGATGACACGCAGTTCATCTACATTGACACACCCGGTTTTCAGACGCGCCACAAAAATGCGCTGAATAAAAATCTCAATCGCACCGTCAGCGGCACGCTCACGGCGGCTGACGTCGTTTTATTCGTGGTCGAGGCCGGTCATTTCGATGACGCTGAT
>CAMBJI010000229.1 GCA_945867725.1 Bordetella parapertussis | reverse complement strand
GCAGAAGGAACAGCGTTAACGTGAGCTGCTAAATGACGGCCATGAATGAATTGCTATCACTGCAGCTTAGGGCGATTTAGACTTACTTGGCAGGCTCGAAGCTTACCACGAGGCTGTCCTTGCGAGTCGTTATGCGGGTCGGGACAAAGCGCTTTCCGGCCACGACAAATGCGTCGGGCGCAAAGCTATACAAGACCGTCTCACCAATCAGATCTTCCGCCAGTTGCTTACCCAGACGCGCAACCCGACTTGTGTAGCTGCCCGTGGCGGCATCAAGCTTGATATTTTCCAGACGCGGCTCCGTCAATAGCACTACGCGCCGCACTGGATCAATGCGCAAACTACCCGAGACAAGTAGCTCGCCTTGCCAAGGTGTTTTGATCAGCGGTGGCAGTACCTGTGCATCAAGGGCAATCAACATTCGATCGGCTGCCGGCTGCGTGGACAACACGGGATTACTGAGAGTGACATCAAGCAGACTGAAATAGCGTTCGGTGTAGGGAAATTTTTTCTGTATCGATTGCTGCAAGCGAGATAGCGGTATTTCAATTTCCTGCGGCGGAAGCAGGCTGGCGCAGCCAGAGAGCAAGGTCAGCAGCATCAGGGATGTCAAAACCAGCAAGCTTTGAACTTGCCACGAACATCTCAAACCCACGCCATTCAACCCACTCACCATGAACCACTCCCGATCACGCAGCCGTAAGAAATTCCAACCGCTGCAAATAATTCAAAGCCTGTTCGCGATTATCGCCGCACATGTCGGTCGATGGCTTGAGGCTGACGCAGACAGCAGGCCGATCAGGATGCGCAAACAGCAGGCAAGCAGAGGCAGCATCGAGCTGTACACAACGCACACCGGCAGGTTTGCCATTGGGCATACCGGGAATAGGCGAAGAAATAGAAGGTGCAATACAACAGGCCGCACAACCTTCTCGACAGGCGTGCTCAGAGTTATTCATAACGCAGCGCCTGAATCGGCAGCAAGCGTGCTGCTTTACGCGCCGGATAAAAACCAAAAAAGATACCGATCGCCGCCGAAAAACTCACCGCCAACGCGATGGATGCACTCGATAGCTGCGTCTGCCAACCAGCAAACTCGGCGATCATCCAAGACCCGCCGATACCCAGCGCAACACCGATCAGGCCACCGACCAGCGACAAGGTAACCGCCTCAACTAGAAATTGCGTGAGTATGTCGCCACCGCGCGCACCGACAGCCATGCGCAAACCAATTTCGCGAGTGCGCTCTGTTACGGACACCAACATGATGTTCATGATGCCGATGCCACCGACCAGCAAGGAAACAGACGCCACTGCGGCCAGCAACATGGACATAACTTTTGATGACTCTTCCTGCGCTGCCAGCATTTCGGTCAGGTTACGTACGGTGATGGGATCGGGCTGACCTTCGGCAGTCCGCAAACGCTGACGCAACAAGGCACGAATCTTGTCTTCGGTTTCGCCCATGCTCTCACCATCGAAGACCTTGATCTGAATCATGCCCACCTGACGCGGCTTGCCAGCCTCGACACCCACGATACGATTACGCGCAGTCGCCAGCGGCACCATGATCACATCATCCTGATCATTACCGGTCATGTTCTGACCTTTGCGGCCGAGCACGCCGACGATGGTGACAGGTACGTTCTTGATACGTATGGTCTGGTCCATAGGATCGACATCACCAAACAATTCACGCGCCACCGTCTGTCCGATCAGGGCTACCTTCCCAGCACCGGACATTTCTGCAGGTTCAAACATGCGACCCGATTCCAGCGTCCAGTTACGTACCGTGAAATAGTCGGGCGTGATACCAAACACCTGTGTGGCCCAATTTGCATTGCCAAACACGACCTGTGCGCTGCCACGATAAGTGGGCGCTACTGCTTCGACTTCTGGCACTTCACGTGCAATGGCAGCTGCATCATCTTCAGTCAGATCTGGCGTGATACCGGTGCCAATGCGCGCGCCATTGGCGGTGCGCGCACCTGCAGTGATGATCATCAGATTCGAACCGAGGCTTTTGATTTGTTCTTTGATGCGGGCTTCGGCACCCGAGCCCACCGCCAGCATGGTAATGACTGCTGCGACGCCAATAATGATGCCGAGCATGGTGAGTACCGAGCGCAATAAATTCACCCTCAGGGCATTGAGCGCAACGCGCAATGTCGCGAGCAGATTCACGAGATCACCTCGCCGATCTTGTCGAGCTTTGCGGCAGCATTGTCGGGGGTATGTGGTGTATCCGAGATGATCTCACCATCGCGAAACGTAATGATGCGCGATGCAAACGCAGCGATATCGGATTCATGCGTGACCATCACAATCGTCATGCCAGCCGCATTAAGCTGCTGCAGCAAGACCATGATTTCCAGACTGGTGCGCGAATCGAGCGCGCCGGTAGGTTCATCAGCAAGAATCAAGGCCGGGTCATTGACCAATGCACGGGCAATCGCGACGCGTTGCTGCTGACCGCCGGAGAGTTGCGAAGGATGATGATCATGACGCGTCGCCAATCCCACCTGCGAGAGTCGTGCCATTGCCCGCTGACGGCGCTGCGCTGCCGGTGTGGACGCATACAACAGCGGTAGCTGCACATTATCGAGCGCGCTGGTACGCGGCAGCAGATTAAATTGTTGAAACACAAAACCAATCCGACGATTGCGAATCGCCGCCAGCGCATCACCACTCATGTCCGATACTTTTTCACCGGCCAGTCGATACTCGCCGGCGGTGGGTGTATCCAGACAGCCCAGCAAATTCATGAAGGTCGATTTACCGGAGCCGGACGCACCCATGATGGCAACGAACTCGCCCTCCCCTATGGTTAGCGACACACTGCGCAGCGCAGCAACCTTATTGGAGCCCATCACATAGGATTTGCTCAGGCCGCGTACTTCGATCAAGGGTTTCATCACAGGTCAGAACATGCGCGGCGCGCCGGCCATGGACGAGCCTTTTTTGCTTCCACCACCACCGCCGCCACCCTCGCCCTTGACACCCGTAACCACTTCCATGCCTTCGGTAACACCTTCGCCAGTGACCTGCACCATCTTGCCGTCCGACGCACCGGTCTTGACAGGAATGGCTTTCAACTCACCCTTCTTCAACACATAAATGGTCGAGCTCGTAGGGTCGGGGCGACCGTTACCACGCCCGGATTTATCACCCTCGCCACGTTTTGATTTGCCAGGCTTGTCGTCAGAGGATTGCGGCGGACGAAATCGAATCGCCGCATTGGGTACTTTCAATACATCTTCAAAGGTATCCGTGACGACACGCACATTGGCCGTCATACCCGGCAAAAGCTGCAGCTCGGGATTCGGTGCCGATACATCAACCAGATAGGTCACCACATTCGAGACCACCTGCGCAGATTTGCGAACCTTGCGCACTTCGCCTTCAAAGGTCTTGCCGGCAAACGCATCCACCGTAAAGGTCGCCCGCTGCCCGATCTTGATCTTGCCGATTTCGGATTCATCAATCGCGGTATCGACCCGCATATCGGTGAGATCTTCGGCGATGATGAACAGCTCCGGCGCTTGCAGACTGGCCGCGACGGTCTGTCCTTTGTCCACACTGCGCTTGATGACAATGCCGCTCACCGGCGAACGGATCGAAGTGCGCTCCAGATCTACCCGCGCTTGGGACAGCGCGGCCTCGCGCTGCTTGACCATGGCGGCTGCATTACCCGCATTGGCGCGTGCTACGTCGACTTGCGCGACCGCTGATTTTTGCTGCTCTACCAGTGAGTTGACCATGGCGCGTGCTTTGTCGACTTCGGCCGGCGACAAGAATTTCTTATCCGACAACTGTTCTTTACGCTCCAAGTCACGACGAGCATCGGCGAGAGTGACTTCGACCTGAGATAAGGCAGCACGTTGTGCCGCAATATTGGCTTGCTGGGTCGCCACCTGCGCGCGCGCCGCATCCAGATCGGCCTGCGACTGACGGACCCGGTATTCAAAACTTTCGGGATCAATACGGGCGATCAGCTGGTTTTTGCTGACCTGACTGTTGAAATCCACCAGCACTTCCTTGAGCTGCCCGGATACCTGTGAGCCTACCTGTACCGATACGACCGGCACCAGTGTCCCGGTTGCCGAGACGCTGGCAATCAGACGGCCTTTT
>CAMBJI010000228.1 GCA_945867725.1 Bordetella parapertussis | reverse complement strand
CGGGCAGTTACTTTGTCTTGAAGTCTACAAGAGTATTAAATCGTTGCTTTATTGACAGTAAATTGAAAAAATTTGTATCATTGTAGCAATTTTCGTCAGCTGGTTGTCAGGTTTTAACTGAGATTATGTCAGGAAAATGAAAACCGATTCTGAATCTTACTATCCTCTCTCTGCTACGGAAATAAAAAACCCGGCAGCTTTTGGCTGCCGGGTTCAGGGTTTACCTGACTGCGGTAAGCGTAGAGATCAGTAGTTGCGCTGGTAGTGAACCCGCCAGCTGTCGCGATCTTCTGTGGAACTGTTCGCAAAGCTGCTCGCGTAACGCAGACCCACGGTGTTGTGCTGATCAAGGTCGTACAGGAACGTCGCATGGTAGCGGTTGCTCCGATAATTTTCACTTGATTGGAATGCGTTTCGGTGACGATAGCCAATGTCGAGAGCCAAGCCGTTCGACAGCGGTATCTTTGCGCCCGCGTCAACCGAGTAGTGAGTCAAGTTGCTTGTGTCGTGGTTTAGTTTTTCACCGAGGCGCAGTCCCACGTAGGGGATGAAGAACATGCCGACGTCGTAGGATTTCTTGATCTTGATTTCAATGTTGTTGCTGATAGTGTCGCTGCTGCTGGTGTTTTCCAAGCTGACCCCAGCCTTGACTGAATACTCCAACTTTCCGGACGTCTTGACCCCGATGGTCACGTTGGCACCTATGTAATCGTTCGCGAGGGAATCTTTTTCGCTGCTTGAGTCCAGCATGACGTACGGCTTGTTGTCGCCAGCTAATGCCGCGCCTGAAAGGACCAGCAGCCCCCCCATAATGATTTTTTTCATTGTGCTATCTCCAGAGATGATCTTTACGCGGACCCGAGTATAAACAAATTGTTGCCTTTGATTAACTTATTAGCCGTAACTTGGAGTGTCGGCAGCAGGGCTGAAAACTTTAGGGGCCAGTGAATAAATCCAGGTTTTATCCTGAATGCGCGTCGTCGGGCGTGGTACAGGCGTGCCTGGCCGGTGATGGTTGTTGGTTCTGTTTCGTGAGCGAAACGAGCTTAGTTCACCGTCAGACCCAGCGAGTTCGGTTCACTGCGGGCAAACGGGACAGGGTCTATCTACGGCCCCAGTAGGTTTGATTGAACGCCAACACCTCGGCGGCGGTCACGGTTCGGGTGGGGGGCAGGAGGTTTTTGGTGACGCGATCTTGCGTCTGCGGAGCAAGCACCGTGTTGGTCACCGGATTGGGTGTTCCGTAGGTGCGTATTTTGCTGGCGGTGGTCGGCATGAACAGCCGGGCATAATTATCTTTGCCACTGGTGACGGGTGCTGGTCGCGGCAGGTCGAATGGCTGGGGCGTGGTTTTAACCAGCGCCAGCGCATCGCGGGCTTTGGGTTCTTTGCCTTTGAGGGCGGCCATGCCTTTGAATGGCTGGAGGCTGTCGTAACCCATCATGCCCAGATGGCGCGCTGCGCCGGCCTGTTCCGACACCGTGCGGAACTTGTCGACCATCGCAGTACGCTGTGCCGTGTCCGATGGCAGGGAGACCAGCTGATTGATAGTCTTGGGCAGATTGATGGTGATTGCCAGCTTGTCGAGTGGGGATAAGTCAGGATCGGCAAAAATGCTGTCGTCCGCACCCATCATCGTCAGCATTTGCGCTGCCTTGGGTGCGAGCATTTCGCTGGCTTGCACCAATGTGGTCCCGCTGGGGAAGTTCTGTAGCGAAGTGATGCCGATGGCTGCGAGGCTTTTAGAGGCCTGTTTGTATTCGAGATATTTGTCGCGCGATACTACGCCGGGATTTTCCGGGTCTTCAATGAGTTTGAAGGCATCATAGGCGCGGTTAACGGATGGGAAATCGCGCAAATCATAAAGACCCGCTTGGGACAAGGCCTTGGCGAGAAAACCGTTGGAGGCTGTGCCGTAGAGCTTGTCGATTGCGCCTTGGATTGAGGTACCGCGCGGGAAGCGCAAGAGGTCGTTGTAGCCCAGCCTGGCCAGTGTTTTGGTGCCATTGACCGCGCCAGTGAGTCGATCGAGCAGGATGCCGAATTTGGGTGGGGCTTGCTCACTATCGCGGTGCCATCCGGTGACCATCTTGTAGGCATCGGTCCAGCTCACGCCTTTGGGAAAACCCTTGGGTGTGGCATCGGTCGCAGTCGCATCAGGGACGAGTTTTTGCAGCTCCGGCAGGAGCAGTGTTCTGGCTTCGGCCTGACTGGGTGAGCTACCCAGCGATACGGGTATGAAGCCGCTTGCGCCGTCGATATGCATGGTATTCGGTTCCGCCGCCTGAGGGCTTCGGCTGTTAGTGTGAAATTGGATCCAGTCTTTGCAAAAAACATGCCATTGCTGTTCTGTGCGCTGGTGCGCAGGCTCTGCGCGCGCATCCGGCAAATTCCTGCCGCTTGAGTCAACGAGATGGCAGATCCTTGCCGCGGCGCGCATCAGCCCGTCACGTATGACTACGCGTGTTAGCATCCGCGCTGAATTTTCAGCCCCGATTTGTGTACTGAAGTGATGACAACCATTGGAGAGTGCCATGCAGGTTTTTGTGATTGATCCCGCAACAAAAGAAATCCGTGAAGCGAAGATCACGGATGGCGAGTCGGATGTGCGTCAGCTGATCGGTTTCGACAGCATTGATTTCGATGAAGTAGACGATAACGGCGATCGTTTGTATTTTGACGAATCCTGTTTTATCCGGCACGGCGCTGATGTTGGTCGCTTCCGCGTAGATTCTCTGGCGCCGGTGGCCGGCAAGGGCGTGTTTGCCGGCGGTGAGCCTGGTGCTAAAGCGATCGCGGGCGCGCAAATATCGATCGAGGCTTTGCGTGCCAGAGTGCAGTTTTTGTAATACCTGCGGGATCGCTGCGGCGATTTTCGCGTGACCTTTACCTTCCACCCCTAACCGCCACCCCTAGCCGCCACCTCCGCTAGTCAATATAAAACCCGTGAAAACACACCTGCTAACACCGGTTGAGATTCGTAATCAGATCTGGAAAGAGCTAGGCCGAGCGACGCAAGATAGACACCATGCGTGGCGGACGCCAGTGCTCGCAACAGTTTGTAAAAATAGCTTGGTTAATGCGCGCACAGTCGTACTGCGGGCCGTGGATCCGATTCAAGGTCAAATCCAAATTTTCACCGATGCACGCAGTCCCAAAGTGACAGAAATAGCGGAAATGTCAAATGCTGTCTTTGTTTTTTGGAGTACAAAATTAAGTTGGCAGATTCGTGTGCGAGTTGATATTTCTGTGCTCACGACGGGACCGGCCGTCGCTGCATTGTGGGAGCGGGTTAAACAGTCCGCTTCTGCTGGGGATTATTTGAGCCCTTCGGCACCAGGAAGTCTGCTGAGCTCAGGTGCTTCGGAGTCAGTAGAAATCGGCCACGTTGAGCCAAACTTTGCTGTTTTGAATGCCCAAGTAAGGGAAATAGATTGGCTTGAGTTGGCGCGTACTGGACATCGTCGTGCCAGACTTACATCGGATTCTTGGGAATGGTTAACGCCCTGATTTTTTGACTAATTCGAGAAATCAGTAATTAGCGTGACTTCAGTCGGTAACTTTTACGGCTACGTTCAAAAAAATCATCGGGTTTTTGTTTTACCCATTGAATAAAGCGCAAAATTTCTTCATGGCTTTTTAATTTATCAACAGTGTTAAATTGCCGTGCCAATTCAGTTTCCGTAAAAAGCGCGTGTATCTGGCGGTGACATATGCGATGAAGCATGAAGGTTTCTGTGCCTCTGTGGGATTTCGGAATCAAGTGATGCGCATCGATTTGTGCTTTTGGGATATTGCGGTCGCAGAGGGGGCATATTACAAGCGTGTTACTTTGAACTGGGAAGGATTCCAGCATCGCTTGAATATTTTTTCTTTTGATTCGTCCAGTCACAAAAAACCTATTAGGGATAAACGCACCATCTAGCCAGCAAAGCTGATGATGACTACGGCTGTCGCGATAACGTGGGTTAAGGTAATCGATATGCGCTGGTTGAACGAAATGCTACTTTTTGCGTCGAAAGCGTACTAAAAACGTGTTGTATCCAATTGTTTGGCGTAATTTTGTCATTAAATAGTCTTGCTGGCGTAGTAATGTACTGTTGGTTTTTGTTGTTTCATGTTCTAGATTTA
>CAMBJI010000227.1 GCA_945867725.1 Bordetella parapertussis | reverse complement strand
TTATGACCCTGCAGCCGCAATTAGCGTATTGGAAAAACTGATGGCGCTGCAGGGCAGCGATCCACGCGCTGAGCTGTTATTTTCCACCCACCCGTCACCTGCCAGCAGAATTGATCAGTTGATTGCTGCAGGTATTGATAAATTGCCTCGGCCAAAGCAAAAGTTGACAGTCATACAGCAGCGATTCAAAAATTTCCATTCGCAACTCTGAATTATTCTAATTATTTGTCTGAAACAACGATCAGCCAATAAGAGCTCACATCGGCACAATAAGTTGCCCAGATCAAATCAATTAGGATGTTCATCGACACCTGGTACAGCGGACAATCGAGGATCGGCGATGTACGCTTGGCTGGTGCACGATCTATTCAACTCAAGCCAAGCCAAGCTTAAAAAGTTTTCCTGCTGATTCCCCAGTTTTATAGCCTCAGCCCCTGATCAAATAGCGTCATCTACGTAGCTTCGTGTTAGTTATTGTCAAAGTCAAAATCAAATTCGGCTACTGCACGAAGAGGAACACTGGATCCCGGCTTTCGTTGCACAGCCGCTGGCTCCACCATTGAAAAATGTCATGCCACTTAGTCCGTAACCAAAGCACAGCCTCGTGAATTACTACGTCATGAAGGGATTGGAGGGCGATGCTGATGAGATTAAGGGTGGCAGAATTACCGCTACTGAGTTACTGGACTACGTCTCAGAAGTGGTTGGGTGACAGTCGGCAATCCTAAATCGTCGGCTGCAACTACAGTTGATAGGCGATGTAAATCATCTGCTCGTTGGGGCAATAGTCAGACCAAAAAAATAACTGAGGATCCACATGAAAAAAATCTATCTTGTTCTTGTTTTTTTCATGGTCTCTGCCCACGCGACCGCTGCCGGCAAAACAAAGCTGGATCGCCTGATATCGGCCGACATGATTGGATTGCAACGCGCCTATTTTGAAAAAATTGCCGGCGTCGCCAAACGCGTCAGCGACAGACGGCGTCAATATGACATTCGCGGCTGTCTGGTGACTATCGTGGAAGACAAGGACAAAACCATCGTGTCAATCGAACTTGAGAATATTTCGGAGCGCTGCACTTTTAACGCAGCGACAATTTTTCTCGAAGGGCCTGCGCACAAACTAACGTTTGGCAGGCTAAACGACGTCAACATCGGTGGCGGAGCAAAAGAGTCCTGTCTTGGTTTATGTGGCAATGCCGCAGCGCCAAGCTATGGCTTGATGGTTCAAACACCCCACGCGATGACTTTCATCGAATACGACGCAGAGGTGACCAACAGCGATACCGCGTGGAATGCTGCAGAACGCCTGAGGTCGCAAATTGAGACGCGTTTTCCCGGTGTTGAACTGTATGGCGATTATGTGGGGAAAACCATCCCTGCCAAGGTATTCACTGAAATGTGGCTAAAAGAATTCCGGCATGTGCGGATTACGTCTATTAGGATCGGCTACAACATTTTTTAGCGATTGACGAGCCCCATTTGAATTCATCTACGGCTGTGCCATCGATTCGCTATCTCGCTGATACGCCGCCACTCGGCTTTGATGAAGAGGGAACGCCGTATGGCGGCTTCAATCATGACGGTAGCGTTGATACCTTTGCGGCGCAGGCAGAGCGTCCCTTGCTCAGTGCAAATGAGATGGCCAATCTCACCCGCGAGGCGGTTGTTGAAAAACTTCGTAAGGCCGACTATGCGGCGCAGTTTCGGGAGGTATTTGGTGAGGCTAGTCTTGATAGGGTGGATACCGCATTCGCAAAACTGGGCCTTGCTCTGGAACGCTATCAGCGTGACTCACCTGAATTTCAGCCATTCAGTTCAAAGTACGATGCTTATCTGGCCGGCAAGATCCAGTTGACCGAGGCCGAATCGCGAGGTCTGAAGCTTTTCAATGATGAAAAAAAAGGAAATTGCGCCGCTTGCCACCCAAGCGCAAAACGCGAAGATGGCCGACCGCCACTTTTTACTGATTTTACGTATGACGCCCTGGGTATTCCACGCAATGTGGAAATTCCTGCGAATGCAGACCCGAACTATTTTGATCTTGGGTTGTGCAGATCTGGCCGCTCTGGTCGCGCATCCCAAGACACTGCGTGTGGCAAATTCAAAGTGCCCACGCTACGTAACGTCGCGACCCGCCAAGTTTTTTTTCATAACGGGCAAATAAAAAATCTCCGCGATGCGGTCGCTTTTTATGTCAGTCGCGATACGCAACCTGAGCACTGGTATCCCCGCAAGGCCGACAAGTCGATTGCAAAGTTCAACGATTTGCCCGACAAATATCACGCCAACGTGAACGTTGAAGAGGTGCCCTACGGAGGCAAGCGCGGAGCTAAGCCCTCATTGAGCGACCAGGAAATAGAGGATGTCGTTTCGTTTCTACGCACTCTGACTGATCAATGAACTGCGGTTCTTGATCGTCTGTCGCTGCGCTCTTCAGGCGACTTCTTGAACTGAGTTGCGAAATTGCCATATGAAACTCTTTGCTGCTATTGAGTTCGAATCGTAGCGATCGATTTAGATGCGGCTACATGAGCCTAAAGCGGTTACCATCACGCTGTTGTGGTTCGATCAAAATTGTAGGTTTTAGCAGGGATTGGCAGCCGCTCTTTCCTGAACTTATATCGATTACTGTTATTTTATTCGCGATGAAAAATCCTAATGCTGCAGGTGATCTGATGGTTGGTAGTGGCGTGATTGCCATCGGTACTTTTCAGGTACCTGGCGAGGCGACCATTAGTGGCTCTGTTCAGGGCGAGCTGACCGCCGAGATATTGACCGTACTGCCAACAGGCGAGGCTGCTGGGATAATCCAGAGTTTTTTAGCTAAGTCAATTTCCGACCATTCGGCGAGACGAACAGAACCAGACCGCACCCCGGTGAGAATCAGGAACTGTAGGGCCTTGGAGCTAATGCTTTGATTTTGACGAAGCTTGTGCATAAAACCAGCAGCTTGGGCGTAGGGTAGGGCTGGTTGATGTCGGGTTTCACTAATCTTCTTCGGCGAAGGTAGCTGCGTGTCGAGGAAGCCAGTCCACTGGGCGGGGTTGGTACCTGACCGATATTCGTTGACGATTGCGTAGTCGAGCACAGTTTTTATACGGCCAAGAAGGCGCTTTGCTGTTTCTGTTTTTGTATACCAGAGCCTCCCTTTGGTACCGTCTGATGCTATGGTTTCTTGCTCGAGAACATTGCGCACATCGCGCATCGCGATATCTGCTACCAGCATGTTTTCTATAACCGGGTAGGCATAGCTTTTCAGCGTTGCTGGCCATTGTTTACGGTGCTTATCATTGGTGTAGTCGGAACTGTGGGCTTCCATGTAGGCTTCCGCGCAGTCTTTAAATGTCCTGTTTTTGGACGCAGCAGCTATCAGGGCACTTTTCTGAGCACGTTTTTTCGCATGAAGGTTGACGCCTTGCTTCGCCTCTAATACGAGTTTCGCTGCTTGCTCTCTGGCTTGTGCCAAAGAGACCTGAGGGTAAGAACCTAAGCCTATCGGCCGCCGTTCAGAGCCTATTCTTACCCTTAGAATCCACGAGCGCGGTGTTACTGCGCCCGGCTGTGCTGGTTCTCTGACTTGTAAGAGAAGGCCGGCGACTCCTCCAACAGCGTGCCATCCCGGTCGGGTTAGCTTCCGTACGGCTAGATCAGTCAAGGGCTTGGCAATTTTCGGCATACCATTAAACATATCCAAAATAATGGAATTCAATGATACGCCTTGAAACAGGTTGAAACAAGATGTGGGATGTTTAGCTATGAAAGTTTAGCTTAATGGTGTGCTATGACACCAGTTTGAATCATTAAATGGCAGACACCGCTTCCGCCAAATTTAAAAGTCCCCACACGGGGACTTTTGTTTTAGAGGCGAGCAATGTGCCTGCGCACATCGCGTGTGAGATTCGAAGGGTATGACATGCAAGCCATACCGCGGCCAGCGATTTAGTTAAGCGCTGGCAGGTGAGCAGTTTTCTCCATTGGTTGGAATGATGGCTCTACTGGATGCTTGGCGGGCCTTTAAAGCGTTTTGACTCACCAAACAAAAACCAGAACGCGATCATCCCGACAATCATAGCAATGGTCAGGTACAAAACTTTCTCATTGGGAGGCTGCATTCCTACAAACACCAGAAGCGC
>CAMBJI010000226.1 GCA_945867725.1 Bordetella parapertussis | reverse complement strand
CACGGGGATCCCAACCGACGAATACTTGCAGCTTCATAATAAGCTCCTTCACATAGAGACATGTGCCGTGTAGCAAATCTTGTGCCACTGTCGATAAAACGTCAGGGTCTCTTCGAATGCGATGGTAGGTGCGGATTTTTGCCGCTTGGCGGCAAAGGGGCGGTGAAGCTTTGCCGGTATTGCCACAATCCTGCCGTTTAGCGGCTTGGAGCCTCTAACAAAACGCCGCTAGCCTCCTTGGGCGGCCTCGCCGTACCTCCCCGTACCATTCGCGACGGCCCGTATTGCCGGCGATCGCGCCGTGTTTACAGCACTCACACATATAGTGGCTCTTACTCTTCAGTGGTTTTCAAAATCATTGCCTTTGTTTGCGCGCTCTTCCCGCTTACATCCGATTTGCCCCAAGGCTTACCCCCTTACTACGTGCGGAATGCAGGTCTGGCAGCGCGGATCACAGCCCAGGATGATATGGCATTGGATTTGCTTAATGGCTCCCGTGCAAATGCTCAGGTGCGACAACAAGGCCCTGGCATTCTGAAGTAACCCCGTTCATTCAGGAGCTATACATGTCTACTCTCGCAAAGCAGTTGATCAACAAAGATTTCAGCGGGCATTCCGTCAATCCGTTGGAAGTCTCGCGCTTTTCTCCCGCCGATATTCGCGTAGCAATCCAGGCGCTCATGGGTGAGGAGCGAATTGATCTGGCTTACGCACTTGGCGATGCCGGTCTGGCGCTTTATCCGGACAGCGAGGATATGTTGGCCGTGACCAGTTTGCTGGCAGTAATGGCTCAGGATTGGCCGCAGGCGGTTGACCTGCTTCGGCAGTTAATGGAGATGCAACAAGGGCATGCCACGGTGTTTACGCACGCCATGCTGATCCGCTCATTGCGCTGCAATCTCGAATACGCCGCCGGCTTTGAGGCGGCTCGTGATGCGCTTGCCTTGTTCCCGGATCATCCGGAGTTACTGAAGGAATACCAGGAGTTGGCCGTTGCCATGGGTTTGTCCGCTGTGTAGTTGATTGGGGCGGGGGTTGGGGCGGCAATAGGGTGGCAAGGTTCTGCCGAATTGTCGACAAAGATTGCCGCTGAAGTTGATGTGAATTCTGTCAATGGACAGGATTAGGAAAAAGAGTTCAATAAAATCAATAGCTTATTTGTTGGCACACAAAATGCTTAGGTGTGTGCAAACGGGGATTAGCCCCAATAAATCAGCCGAGCGCAACTAATTTAGCGCGAAGGAGAATTTGAGCATGGCAGTCATAAATACAAACATTAAAGCGTTGTTCAGCCAGAACGCGCTGAAATCAACCGAACGGTCGCAGGCAACTGCAATGCAGCAGCTGTCGACCGGCAAGCGCATCAATTCCGCCAAGGACGATGCGGCTGGCCTCGCGATCTCGACGCGCATGACCCAGCAAATCCGCAGCCTGGACCAGGCGGTGCGGAATGCCGGGGATGCGATCTCGCTGATTCAAACTGCTGAGGGAGCGACCAACTCCATCACTGACATGATGCAGCGGATGCGCGAACTCGCGATCCAGGCAATCAACGACACCAATGAAAATGAGCAGCGTAGCTATCTGGACCTGGAGTTCCAGCAGCTGAAGCAGGAAATCGTTCGTATCGCCGACATGACTGAATGGAATGGCTTCCCGGTACTGAATGGCACGGCGGGCATTCCGCAAGGGCCACAGCCTGTTTTCAAGATTGCGTCGTCCGGCGACTTGAGTACCTCGATCAATTACAGTCCGGTGACAGATTCAACTAGCGAGGATATCGAGCAGCAGAAGATCTCATTCTCAGCAGTGCAGCCGGCGCAGCAGTTGTTATCGTTTGGTCCAGCCAGCGCGGCGGCAGTCAGCGGTACTTTTACATTAAAGACTTTCGATTCATCGGGCGGAACCACCGTCGAAACCACGGTCATGATTCCGTCGGCTTCTGCAAGTGCGGTAGATGTTGGCTCCGCGGTAGCCGCTGCCCTGAATATTGATTTCGCATCGGCCAATGTCACTCGTCAGGCTGTTGATAACAAAGATGGCACGGTCACGATTATCTATACCGACTCTGATGGCGAAGCGGCACCGGCCACCTTCACCGACAGTGGAGCATCGGCGACAGGTGTGTTCTTCACCGCTGGTCCTGTCACTGGTTCCGGAAAAATCTACGTTGGCGGCGTGACCGTCGATATCACCGCCGGCATGAGCAAGGCCGATGTCGGCTCGGCTGCGGCTGTCGCGCTGGCGGCTGCTACCGCATTTTCGACCGCCATCATTAAAGATAATGGTGATGGATCCGTCACGGTTACCTATGACGAGTCCGACGGAGATGTTGAGTTAATCGACTTTAGTGCTGGATTGTCAGGCACGCTGCCAGCAAGACAGGTGATCGAATTTGGCGCTGCGTCCGCAGCGGGTACCTTAACCCTCACGACTTATGGTGCTACCTCCACAACTACACTTGCAACGACCTTCGCGGCAGCGACAGCTGCAACGGCCATTGATATCGGTTCAGCCGCTGCCGCAGCGCTGAACGCCGATTTTGCGTCGGCCAGTATAGCCCGTATAGCGATTGATAACAAAGACGGCACCATTTCGATTATCTATGATGAAGATGATGGTGACCCAACCTCTGCGGTAGTCAGCGCGTCAACAACGGATGCTACCTGGTCGGTCGGTTCCGCGACCGGCTATACCGAGGTTTTCGTCGATATGACGGGCTCGCCCGAAACGATGGCGATCGCCGATACTGAATTTGATTTTGCCAACGATGGCAGCTTCCTGAAGGCGGGTAATCTCTCGTTTGAAATTAATCCGTCACCGCTAAAGCAGGAAATGCTGGTCATGGGACCGGTTGCTTCGGCTGGTACTGTTGTGGTGGGGGGAGTAACCGCCACATTTACCACGGCGATGACGGCGGTCTCTGCTGCTGCTGTGGTTCGATCAGCGCTGCTGGCGACGCAGGAATGGAATTTTTCCGCGTCAGGCCGTTTGATTGTTGATAATGATGATGGCACGCTGTCGATCACCTATTCGGAAGAAGATGCAGATGCATCTGATTTGACACTCACATCCTCCTCTGCGGCAGCCGTGGTGGGGTCGGTGATACCTGTGAAGGAATACGGCTCGATCAGCGCCAAGTTCAACGTGGAATTCGGCGAACCCGTTACCTTGACGGGTAAGGTCGATTTCTCGGCCGGTACCGTTTTCTTTGCGACCCAGCCTGTGGCCCAGGTCGATACTATTGAGATTTCCGGCGTCCATACGGCGGGCGATGTCATCACGGTTAATTTAGGCGCTTACGAATACGACTACACCGTGTCAACTGCGGATGCGTCGCTGTCAGCTTCGGCTTTGACGGTGACGATCGCGAAAGACATGTTGAATGATGTCGAGATCGGCAAAGTTGTTGACGTCGCTTTGAACCGCGATGGAGAAATCACCCTGACTGCCAAGGAGCCAGGCGAAGCGTTTGTCGCTAGTGCAGTGATAAGTCGGGCGAGCGGCAGCAGCACCGATATAACCACCACGAGGACGACGGCGAATGTCGATGCAGGTGACAATGCCACCGTGATTTCGGATGACCTGACCATGTCGCTGCTGGATGCCCAGGGTGATAACGCCAACATTACCTATCGGGCACCGAGTGCGGTTGTCGAGATCGGTCGCAGCTTCCAGTCATTGAAGGCGCTGCGCACCAGCGATCTGATTATCAACGGTAAGACCGTAAGTGTTTCGCTGCCGGAGTACGATAAGTTTTCGACCTCCAATGCGGCCTCGAGCGCACTGGCCAAGGCAGGGGCGATCAACAAGATCAGCGATCTGACCGGCGTCAAGGCCGTGGTCAAGGAAAACGTTTTCACAGGTAGCCGTATGGTGCCTGGCGACTCGGTTACCGGCACGATCAGTATTAATGGCTACACCTCGCCCGTGATTACGACAAGTCAGAACAATCCAAGGGAGACCCGTTCTAATATCGTCGAGGCAATCAATCGTATGACTGCCAAGACCGGAGTCGTGGCGATCAATACGAATGACGATCTGAAGGGCGTCGAGTTGCGCGCTGCAGATGGCCGCAATATCGAGGTCTTCTTTAACACCAATTCGACAGACCAATTGTTTGCTGACCGTACTGGTCTCAAGCAGGGCCTGCAGGCGAGCGTGTTTGCGCTGGAGTCCAAGCTCGAGACCGCCATCAAGGTAGAGAGCAGTTC
>CAMBJI010000225.1 GCA_945867725.1 Bordetella parapertussis | reverse complement strand
CAAAGACATCGGCCTGATCTTTGTAGCCGTTGAAATTCAGCGCACGAAACTCGGGAATGGTTTTCGTTGCTTGGGTATTGAGCCAATTAACCAGATGAATTGAGCGGCCGGTGGGGTCAATCTTTGGCAAGCGCTCTGGTGTAAAAGTCACCGGAACGATACGCACGGATTTGAATTTTCCGCTGGCATCAAACATCATCTCGGGGAAGGTCGAGACATTCGCCAGGTTCTGCGCACTCAAGCCACCTGCGCCGACAAAGTTACCGATCGAATGCAGCACAGGTACGCCATTGATACATTCTGCTGCGCGTACCAGATGTGGCCCGTGAGCGATCAGTGCACCAGCACCGGCTTTGATCATCGCAGCCGCAAATTTTCTTGCGTTTCCACGCTGCTCACCCAGAAAAACCTCATCCTCATTGGTGATCATTGCATAGGCATCACCTTCGCCGCCGAGCTGATAAAAAAGAATAACCAGATCACTTTTAGCGCGAACTTCAGCGACCAGCTTAGCGGTAGCTTCGATTTCCAGCACGTTGTTATACATCGGGTAATGCGCGAGTGCGATTACACCAATCTTGATACCTTTGACGGGTCGAATCACATAACTGCCTTTAAGACCCGTATGCTCAATGCCCGCTGCATTGAGGTGTCGTTGCGTATCGGCGAAACCGGTTGGGCCGTAATCCTGTGCGTGATTGTTCGCAATCGACAAAATATGAAAATTCGCTTTTTTCAGAACCTGGGCGGTTTCGACAGGATAGTGAAACGAGTAGGAACGACCCGGTACATAAGGTTTGCGTGGCGTGTTGGCATCCGTGATGGGCCCTTCCAGATTACCCAGTACCAGATCTGCCTTAGTCAGCAAAGGCATGAATTCTGTGAAGGCATTGCGGTTAATTTGAGGGTTTTCAGAGAACACGAGATCACCCGTCGCGGCTAAACGTATGTCGCTTGCCGCCGGATCGATCTGTGTGCTTGAGCAGTTCACAAATTTTGGCAAGCTATCTTCCATCGGAGTTTCTGCTTGCACAACGGGCATCAAGCCCGTGCTTAGCATCATCAGGGCGGTGAGTAGCGCGTTTCGACGTAGGGGCGTTCTGTGGTGTGTAGGTATGTTCATGGAATCAATAAGAAAGTAAGAAAAATTTTTGAACGTGTTACTCAGTCGGTATACGCACCGCATAAGTGAATCGATGTCGATAATAAGTACTATCCATGCGGCTCACCATCACACGAGTGCCCGGCTTAGGTGAATGAATGAATTGAGAATCGTTGACGTAAATACCCACGTGCGTGAACTTACCACCACGCGTATTGAAAAAAACCAGATCGCCAGGTGCGAGTTCCTCGCGGCTGACACGTGATCCCAGACGCGACATGTCCACGGGCATCCGGGGCAGCTTGATGTTCAGCGTATGGCGAAAAATAAACTGCACGAAACCGCTGCAATCAAAACCAGTCAGCGGTGATGTACCACCCCATCGATAAGGTATGCCCATATACTTGCTGGCTTCAGACACGATGCTCACACCCTGCAATAGCGTCTCGAACTGCGTTTCTGAAGATGTGGTGATCTCGGCACCGGTCCCAACAGGAGCGGGGGCTTTATTCGATGCCGGCGCGTCCAGACGCGTATCGGACGCTGCCTGTGTGGCTGACGTATCGACGGGCTCGGCCCGTGCAAGGCTGATAGCTGCCAATAGGCCGCCAGCAAGCGCGCTGCATATCTTCAGCGGGAATGACATTTTGGTAATGGAAAATATAAAATCGAAAGCGGGTGTAGTCTAGCTCATGATAAAGACGCAGTCAGATATTACTCACAGCATGAATTCGGACAAACCTTTGAAAATCGGTGCAGTGCTGCTTGCAGCGGGCGAGGGTTCCCGCATGGGTTCGGTACCTAAATCGCTGTTGCGCTTGCAGGGAATACCTTTGCTTCTCCGTCATTTGATGGCTCTGCGCGAGGCATCCTTTGATGACATCGTTGTCGTCACCGGCTATCACCATGAACAGATCGAAGCCGCCATCAGCGATCAAGCGGTGCGATTTGTCAGAAATACGGAGCCTCAGCGCGGTCAACAATCCTCGGTTCGTTTGGGTGTGGCTGCCTTGGATACCGGGTTCGATGTGGTGATGGTAGTGCTGGCGGATCAGCCATTGCTTGGTGTTCCCGAGCTTGCAGAACTGATTAACGCATTCACGCAACGTCCGACCGGTACGGGGGTGCTTTATCCAGTGGTGCGGGGACAGCGTGGCAATCCTGTGGTGTTTTCAGGGGAAGTGATCGCGATCATGCTGCGTAGTGGTAATGAGGCCGACTTCAGGCGCTATATCGATGAACATCCAGCAGTGGTGTACCGGTACGAAACGCCGAACGAACATTTCATTATTGATCTCGATACTGCGGAGGATATCGCGGCCTTCGAGCAGCGCACGGGTTGGGCGCTGAGCTGGTCGGACAGTTCTACATGAAAAAATAAAACCAAATAATGATCTGCATGCGGCGCAGTCCGTCAGTGCGACCGATCTGCCGACCAGAGGCATCATAGATACGTTCACCATCGATACGTCCCATGGAGCTGCCCGAACTGCTGTAGAGGCGCTCGCCATCAATTCGGCCAATTTGCCGCCCCGAGCTATCGTAAACGCGCTCGCCATCGATACGCCCAAGCTGCCGGCCTGAACCATCATAAATCTGCATGCCGTCCTGACGGCCTATCTGTCGACCTGAGCCGTCGTAATATCTCTCGCCGTCGACGCGACCGATTTGTCTTCCGCTACTGTCATACATCTGTTGCGCTTGCGCTAGCGTAGTTACTGCAGTTGCACACAGCAAGAGCAGCATCGTCAGATATTTCATCATGAATTTTTCCTTCTGCTATTTCAGTAACCAAGCCGCAAAGGCGGTGCTGCCTCGGGCTTCGTAATTTGTTCTGATGTTTTGCGGGATGACTTTGGGTATAACAGGGACGTAACTGTAGTCATCACCCTGACTGAGAAATCCCTCTCCCCATGCGCCGCATAAGACGGTTTCTTCGATGATGTATGCGCGTCGGTTTGTGTAGGTATCTTTGAATTCTTTCAGAATCAGGTCGCGCCGACGATGGGCTTCATCCAGCGTGACGCTGTCTTTTTTGTCGCGATATTCTTTGACGAATAGCTCGGAAAAAATAGTTTCTGCCGTCTTGAATCGGGTTTGATATTTTGTATCGTTCGCAGCAGTTTCTGCGAGTACCGAGAAAATCGCTGCGCAACGAACCGACTGGGTAGCGATTCTGGATTCCTGTGCATGCGTACCGGTGAAACAAAAGGATAAGCAGACCCCTGCTATAACCCTGAATGAAATTCTCATCCCGTTCATTTCGTCTTTTCTCCCTATGCCCGGCATGATGATGCAGATACCCGAATGATAGAAATTATCTCACGGACCTTGCCTCGCTTAGGCAGAGCTCAGCCGGAACTTTTTTGTAGGCCATAGGCGATGATGTGTAAGATAAGCGAAGAAATGAGTAATCAATGACTTGTTAAAAAGAGAATGCAAGAGGTCACTATGGAAGATTCTCACGGAGCGGATCAGACACCGGCTGAAGTCAAGAAAGGGCTGGAGGCATTAAAGGCCGTGCAATCCTCGGCAGCGCCTCCCAATAATGATCTCGAAGCGATTGACGAGCGCCTTCAGAAGGCTAGAGCGAACCAGAGGGAATTCGTTGTTCGCTTGTATGTCACTAGCGCTGTTGTAATTTTTTTGCTGAGCTTTGCGATTTATCTAACCATCAAGCTCAGCTGAAACGCGGCGGCCACGCCGTTTTGCGGAACATATTTTTGGATGGCTTCCAAGTGCTGCTCAGTCAATTTCTGATGGGCCGCAGCTTGTAATGACTGATGCAATGACCTTCAGCTGATTGCTGCCTTGTCGGTGCGTGTATCGCCGAGATTGTCTTTCCAGGTCACTTCGAGCATGTCGCCTTTTGCGCCGTCCTTGAAGCTGAACTGCAGGAAAGGATTTTCCGATACAGCCATGCCCAAATAGGCATCGAAAACGAGCTTGTCCTTGCATTTGACTTCCAGCGTTTCGATGAAATGGGCTGGAATTTTTTTGCCGTTTTCATCTTTGCGAAGTCCGGATTCCATGGGATGACGGATCATCAGTTTGACCTCAATGAGATCCTTGACCTGTACGGCTCTGATACGCATGGGTTCACTCATGATGGTCTCCTGATATCAACCGCAACC